>DASWKT010000100.1:0-2208 GCA_036396515.1 Anaerolineales bacterium
CTCGCTTGTGTTGTGCGCCCCGAACTCACGATTGGCCCCTATTTCGTGGACGATCAGCTCGACCGCTCGGACATTCGCTCAGAGCACTCTGATGGTTCCGTGAAAGAAGGCATTCCCCTTACACTCCAGATCAATGTCTTCGATGTCGCAAACAATAGCTGTACGCCTCTTCAAGGGGCACAAGTGGACGTTTGGCATTGCGACGCGTTGGGCACCTACTCGGGTGTTTCCGATCAGGGATTTGACACTGTCGGACAGCAGTTCCTGCGAGGCTACCAATTAACCGATGCAAACGGTGGAGTTCAATTCCTCACCATTTTCCCGGGCTGGTACTCAGGCAGGGCTGTGCATATTCACTTTACGATCCGCACGAAGGCCGCTGATGACCAGGACTATCAATTTACTTCGCAGTTCTTCTTCGACGACGCGCTGACCGATCAAGTCCATGCACAGGAACCGTACGCCAGTAAAGGCCAGCGCGATACTCGCAATACAGCGGATAACATCTTTATGGGTGGCGGTGACCAGTTATTGCTGGACATGGAAGGTGACAATGCGAATGGCTACAGTGCCGCAATCAGTATCGGACTCGATTTGACAGACATGGAAGTGGGAGCCGCCGACACTATGGGGCAACCTGGCGGAGGTCCACCTGCGTAAGCATAAAAAGATCCATAAATTAAGTTCATCGGCATCCGAAGTCCAGCTTCCGTTGGCGCTTCGGATGTTATTTGCTTAAGTTGCGAGCCATTCTACTTTGGCAACACTTTCCACTGATTCAAACTCTCTATCCCCTGTCAGGATAACTCCATCCAATTGTCCTGCGCAGGCAACAGTGAACGCGTCCGCGTATGAAACAGCGTAATTCGCCTTAATATGTGCGGCAGCTAAGACAGTCTGTTCCTCAGCGGGGAGGATTTCAATAGGTGTTTGCTGGATCGCGGCTAGGACCGCCTGTGCTTCAGTCAGTCCTCTGCGGCGCTCAACGATATAAAGCAATTCGCCAAGATTGATAATGCAAAGACAGACACGACTTTTTTCTTTTTGCGCACTTTGCAAAACCTCCATTACGCGATCGGTACCCGGCTCATCCTGAAAATAGGCTAGCAGGGCGAAGGTATCTAGAACATAAACAGTTTTCTCAGCCATTTGCGCGCTTGCTTCTGGCTTCTTCGCGTTTTCGATCAGCGGCGCGCTCTTCAAGCAAAGCTTTCGTCAAAGATGCTCCACCTTTCAGCATGCCGCGTCCTTGCTTGATGGGGTCGCGCATGGCAGGCACAATTGCCAGCACACCACCGTAATCTACAATGACGACCTCCGCGCCCGGGTGAAGATGATATTTCTTCCGCAATTCTGATGGAATGACAACCCATCCCTTATTGGAAATTGTCAGAGTCATAACGTTATACCTTTCTAGACAAAAGTATAACACAACTTATTCATAGCACAGTGTGTGATTTCGAGTAAAATCTCTCGCTATGAACAAGGAAAACATAGATACCTTGAAAAAACATCCACTGGAAGCTGCCCGCCTCACCTATGAACTCAAGAATGCAAACGTCTATGTATCCACCGGGGGGTATCACTTTACAGATTATCTCGATCTGGTAGAGAAGATCTCGCCAGAAATTGACGCATCACAGTTAACGGACGAAGAGTCGTCTTATATCGAAACCCAGCTACAGGCAAACTCACAAAAATTCGACAATCAAATCAGTATTCTCAAAAAACACCTTTCACTCAACAATGCGAAGGTGCTGGATATCGGTTGCGGCGGCGGGTTATTCCTATCCCTGCTGAAGCGCGAGGGAGCAGATGTCGTTGGGATTGAACTAAGCGACAGCCGCGCGCAATATGCGAAGACTAAACATGAGCTTGAAATCCATAAATATCCCATCGAGAGCGACTTCTGGCAGAAGGGCTATGCAAATCACTTCGATGCGGTTACGCTTTGGGACGTGATCGAGCATGTCAATTATCCACTTCAAACATTGCAGTGTGCGGCAAATGTTTTGAAACAAGGCGGGCTGCTCGTGATCGATACCCCATGCAGGGATTGTTTTTATCATCGAGCCGGCGAGATCACCTATCGCCTGTCGGGCGGCAGGTTTCCCACCTTTCTGAACGCGATGTATTCGTCGCATCTGTTTGGTCACAAACAAATCTTCTCCACAGCCGAGATGAAAAATCTTTTCGAATCAGCCGGGC
>DASWKT010000101.1:0-7893 GCA_036396515.1 Anaerolineales bacterium
CACCCCGGCGATTTCCGTGCTCATGCTGTTCACAGCGTGGAAGATCTTTGAGAAAGGCGGCGCCACCGGGTGGGAAGGCTGGGCAATTGGCCTGGTCAGCATAGTAGGGATGTTCTCCAAGAAAGCGCCGGAACGTATCGTGATCATAATCGCGGGTTTGATCGGAGTATTCTTCCTGTCATGAATCGGTCGAAGTTTGCCGTATGGTTGAGCTTGCTCTGGATGTTTCTCAAGGTAAACATCCTGTCGCCTTCAGGTCCCGCCTCAGTCGGTTTGTTGTATAAAGAGGCGGTGACCAAAGAAATCATGACCGAAGTCCAGTTCGTTGAAGCTGTTGGGTTTTCAAACGTCCTTCCAGGGAGTGAAGCATTGAAGCTTGCCATGTTTGTTGGGTTTGCTGCGGGCGGCATACCTGGCGTGCTCAGCGCTTTGCTTGGCGCGATCCTTCCGCCAACGGTGATGATGCTCATCGTTTCGGCCATTCTTCAACGCTTCCAACATGCAAACTGGGTGGATGGATTTGTAGCCGGAATGAGCCCTGCAGTGGCAGCATTGATTGTAGTTGTGGCCTGGGAGTTGTTCCGCGCTACGTCGCGGAAGGCAGTTGATCGCCGAGCGGTCTTGATCGCGGTACTTAGCGCGGCCGCTTTCTGGTTTGACTTGCCCTCTCCATTTGTCCTGCTGGGGGCAGGGCTCCTCGGAGTTCTTTTGTATGGTCAACGGAGTTATTGATGAAACCTGAGTTATTAGTTGTAACCAATGGATATAAAGGCACCTGGCTTGCAATCGATTACAGTGCTTGGTTCGCCGAAATCATGCGGATGAAAGTTACGCTTCTGGGCGTGACGGAAAAGCTGAGTGCCGGTCACATGGATGATCATCATCCGCTGGATGATATCATCGCGCGTGCTGTCGAGTTGTTCCAAAAAAGGGGGGTGGAATACAGCATCCAGATGCAAAATGGAGATGCGGAACATGTCATTCCGGAAATCGCAAACAGGGGCAATTTCATAAGTGCCGTAAGTCCGTTGGGACGCCCGCAACTTCGCCGCTGGTTGACCGGCCGATCCATTCGCTCGTTCATGGAAAAGATAAAAGGACCAATCCTTTATGTGCCAATGATACGAATGCCCTTGAAAAAACTATTGATCAGTGCGGGTGGGCTGGGATATGAAGTGGATGCGGAGAATCTTGCCTTCCAGGTCGCAACTGCCAGCCGCGCAGACGTGACCATCCTGCACGTTGTCCCACCGACCGGCCTTGATTATCCAACAACCCGCGATGTGCGTGGGCACGTAAAGGATCTTGCAGATACCGATACATTGTTGGGGCGCAGCCTGAGGGAGGCGCTGAACATTGCCCAAACTGCAGGCTTGAATGCAAAAATAACCACCCGTCAAGGCAACGTGGTAGAAGAGATCCTGGCTGAAATCAAAGAAGGGAATTACGACATGGCCTGCATGGGTTCGTCATACAGCACGCATACACTAAGACAACTCTATACGCCGAACGTAACTGCCGAAGTGGCAGAAGCCGAGCTTTGCCCCGTGCTGACAGTGCGTCATCTGCCAACCTAAGCCAGTATATTCTCAAGCTTTACAAACCCGGCGTGTACTTGTTCTCCCACTCTGAGATCGCGGCGCGGATGGCAGCTTTAACCTCTGCATCAGGCACCTCGTCAACCCCTGTGTAACGGGTCAATCCAACATAGACGATCACCCCGCCTTCGGGTGATTGTGTGAGAAAGACACCGCGAGCTTCAAGAGGTGTTCCTGCCAAACGCGCCTGCAGGATCGCGTCAATCTGCGTAACTATGCTATTGGCTGGTGCGGAGGGGCGGTCCTCTTTCGCAATGGTCGAGGCCCGTGGCACGGAAGGTTGTGGAGTCGGTTTGGGCGTGGATGACGCAGGTGAAACGGGAGCAGGCTTCAGCGATGGAGGAGACGATGGGGTTTTCATAGAAGGCGCGGGCGCAGGAGCGGAGCGTCCTTCCAGCCAGGGGCGCATGAGAGTCAACATTTCGATCAACCGCCTGCGCTGCTCAGGGGATAACGACGAAGTATCCGCCCGTGTGCCATCCAGATCTAGTGTCAACAATCCATTTTCATTTTTGATTCGCAGGAGGCCGGGATCATCTACTGTGATGGTCGTTGGTTTGGGAGGAGGCTGTTCTTTCCTCTCCTGCTCTTCTTCAGCTTTGCGCCTTTTGTATCCCTGACTACGGCCTTCGAACAATCCGAATCCATAGCCAAAAAACATGGCTGCAATTGCAATTCCGGCAATCGCGAGGTATGTTATCTCAACCATTTGTTACCTCATTTGACATTTCGGGCAGTAGTGGGTGCTGCGCTGACCGACAAGGATGCGTTCGATTTTTGTGCCACATACAGGGCAGGGTTTTCCTTTACGATCATATACCCGAAAATGATTTTGGAATTCGCCGCCGCGATATACCCAGTCTATCGATGCACCGTTGCGACGGATGCCCTCTTCCAGGACTTTGCGGACCGCATGCTTCAAGGCCCGGGCCTGTTTCGCTGTTATCGAATCAGACACGGCCAGCGGATGCAGCTTTGCGATATGCAGGGCTTCATCAGTATAGATATTGCCCAGCCCGGCAAGGAATGTTTGATCGAGCAAGAGCGGCTTGAGTTGACGATGTTTGTTATGCAATGCAGCGTGAAGCCATTGCGGCGTAAAGTCGACGCTTAGCGGTTCGAGACCCAGTTTGCCGAGCACATTTTCTGGGCTGGCCGTCAACCAGACGCGTCCGAATTTGCGCGTGTCGTTAAATATCAGGGATCTGTCACCTGTCAACTTCAATATCAGCCTATCGTGCTTTTCAGGCTTAATTTTACCCTCCTTGATGAGCAAATCACCGCTCATGCGCAGGTGAATGAGTAAATCGAAGTCTGTGAGAGAGATATCAAGATATTTCGCGCGGCGGCCAACACCCAGGATTTTTTGCCCTTTGATCTGTTCCTTGAATTTCTTTGCCGATGGATATGCAAGGGTGCGCCGCCAGCGCAGGTCGGCTTCAATAACGGTTTTGTCGACCAACTCTGGTTTCAGTTTACGGGCAAGGGTTTCTACTTCGGGTAGTTCAGGCATAATTCCAAGAAGCTCTAGGCGGCGTCCCCGCCGCCAAGGACGGCGGCTCGGGCCGGCTTATTCATTAAACATCTCGCCCACGCTGCGTCCCTCGTGGGCACGACGGATGACCTCTCCAAGCATAGATGCGATGGATAATATGGTAAGGCGGCCTTCAAGTGGTTTTATCTTATCAGATGAAATGCTAATGGTGTCCGTTGTAATGATATGTTTGATGGGCAGGTCCGCCAGCATTTGTGCGGCATTTTTCGAGAAGATAGGGTGAATAAAAGCGAGGTAGATATCACGCGCACCGTGTTTCTTTACCACGCTTACTGCCTGCGCGACGGAACCGCCGGTATCCACTTCGTCGTCAACGATAATCACATCCCGCCCTTTTACATCTCCAATCAGGGTCAATGCTTCAGCATGAGCATCGCTGCCTATACGGCGTTTTTCAATAAAGGCAATCGGCACATCCAAATCAAGGGCATAGTTGCGGCCCTTCTTTGCAAAGCCCAGATCTGTGGCGACCACTACGGGATCTTTCATGTGTCCCATCAAAGCATCTTTGATATGGTCGCTGATCATGTGCGATGCTGTAAGTACATCGCCGGGCACGGAAAAGAATCCCTGTATCTGCCCAGCGTGCGGGTCGAAGGTCATGTAACGGTCCGCGCCTGCGATTTCGACCATGTCTGCGACCAGCCGGGCTGTAATAGGTACACGCGGCTGGTCTTTTTTATCCGAGCGCCCATAACACAGGTATGGCACAACTGCCGTGATGCGTGCGGCGGAATCGAGGCGGATTGTCTGGATCATGATCAGCAATTCCATCAGGTTGTAATGTACCGGAGAGGAGGTCGTTTGGATGATATATACATCCTGACCGCGTGCACTACTATTCAGTTTAACGAATATATTTTCATTGGAGAACTGTATGACCTCTCTTGGGCTTAAAGGTTGCTGGAGATAATCTGCAATTTTCTGAGCCAAATCAGGCGAGCCGGAGCCCGCATACAACTTGATCTCCCCGTACATTTTCATATCATATTGAAAATGATCTGACATCCTATCTCCTTAATTCTTATCCATCAAAATTACACTGCAAGGAATGTTCATTTTGAACTTCCATTCAACAGGGATTTCACCGCTTCCCAGGGGGAGAGATTTCTACTCAAGACCTGCTCAACGATCTCTTCATATTTTCCCTCCGGGATATTTTCATGAAAGCGAGTCATCAGGGCTTCCCCCAAAACCGCCTCCAGCTCGGACCCCAGCCTGGCGCGGTCACGAGCCGCCCAATCCCCGCTTTGGCGCAGGTGTGCGGCATGTTTGGCAATGGATTCTGCCAGTTCGGCGATGCCTTTGCCTTCTGTTGCAACAGTCTTGTGGATCGGCGGAAGCCAAAAAGTAGAGCCGGTCTCTGGCACTGTAACGGACATGGATTGGCCGTGATGGCGAAATACCGGTTGGGTCGGATGAGCAAGTTCGAGATTGGAACGAAGCGCACGTTCCGTATTTTCCACACCAGGTCGATCGGCTTTGTTGATGACAAGCACATCCGCGATCTCCAAAATCCCGGCTTTGATGGCCTGGATTTCATCGCCAAGGCCGGGCGCTTCCACAACGAGAGTCGTGTGCGCAAGACGGGCGATATCCACCTCGCTTTGGCCCGCGCCAACCGTTTCGATGATGATGATCTCGAAACCTGAGGCATCGAAAACCTGTGCAAGCGCGGCCGTGGTTTGCGCGATGCCGCCCAGCGAACCGCGCGAAGCCATCGAGCGGATAAAGACGCCATTGTCACCTGAAAGGTCGCGCATGCGAACACGGTCGCCAAGCACAGCGCCACCTGTGAATGGACTGGATGGATCCACTGCCAGGATCGCAATACGTTTCTGTGAAACATCTGATTTGCGATAGTGCAATGCAAGTTGGTTCACAAGGGAAGACTTTCCCGTTCCCGAGGCGCCGGTTACCCCGATAAGATGCGCCTTGCCAGTGTGAGGGAAGAGTTCTGCGAGCGCGGCGCGTCCCTCAGACGAATCGTTTTCCACCTGAGTTAATAAACGTGCAAGCGCCAGCCGGTTTCCTTCAAGAACGGATTTTACCAATACCATGGCTTTTAAGAACAATTACGCATTGCGAATTATTAACATGTAACCCGTAATGCGTAATTCATTTCACTGCCTCACGGACATCCTTGATGATATCGTCCGTTGATGCGCCCGGACCGTAGATGCCCGTGATGCCCATATCCTTCAGGCGCGGCATATCTTCATCTGGAATGATGCCTCCTATAAAGATCTTGACATGAGTCTGTCCATTGGATTTGAGCAGTTCCAGGATGCGCGGAGCGAGCGCCATATGTGCGCCTGATAGAATGGATAAACCCACCACATCCACATCTTCCTGCAGGGCGGCTTCAGCGATCATCTCGGGGGTTTGTCGCAGGCCCGTGTAAATGACTTCCATGCCTGCATCTCGCAGGGCCCGCGCCACCACTTTCGCGCCGCGGTCATGCCCGTCGAGTCCCGGCTTGGCAACCAGCACACGGATTTTCTTGTCGGTCATGGTTCCTCCATGAATGAATTCTGTTGTCATTATACTATGACGATTGGTGCCCCAAAAATAGCCCATTCATTCCATATATTGGGTGATACCACTGAAATTTCCATTACTTTAAGGCGAGTCAGGCCGTGTATAAAATATGCTATACTTTACTTATGCAATCACAAACGGCTTGGTCCCATTGGGCCGAATCCTTGCGTCGTCTTAAGCTGGATGGATTGGTTGCCTGGCTGCTTGAGGCAGGAGGGCCATTGACTGTGCTGGGTGCACAGGCCGTTTATATAAGCCAGCCTTTTATTGGTGGGAAACAATTGAATGCACTCGCTCATATGCTTGAAGAGGAGGAAGAAACCCGGGCTTTTGCCCGTTATCTACGTGGAGAGATGGAAGAATGATCGCTTTGGGCTTGCTCGGTTTTGCCGCAGTGCTTTTGCTGGCGCTTACACTTTGGCGTCGCAGGTCGCCTGGGATCTTACGACCCATCGATGCATATGAACGCCTCAACCGCGCTGTGGGGCTGGCAGTGGAAAATGGCACGCGCTTGCACATCTCACTCGGGCGCGGGAATCTCTTTACAGCACGCGGCGGCTCCGCACTGGCGGGTCTTGCGATGCTGCGCAGGCTTGCAGAGCGTACGTCTGCCAGTGACCGTCCGCCCATTGTTACGTCGGGTGATGCTTCGCTGACCATCCTCTCACAGGATACATTACAGTCAGGTTACCGCGCCGCCGGTGCGGAGGAACAATATCGTTTCAGCACCGGACGTTTGGCTGGTCTCACACCATTTTCCTACGCGGCCGGGGCAATGTCCGTCGAACACGATGAGAATGTATCTGCGAATGTTGTCATCGGTGACCTGGGTGCGGAGTCTGCTTTAATAGCTGAAGCTTCTGATCGCGAAAACTCAAGCTTGATTGCCGCAAGCGATGACCTTTCTGCCCAGGCGATCTTTTATGCTTCTGCACAGGAGCCATTGATCGGCGAAGAGTTATTCGCCGCAGGCGCGTATGTAGGTGCAGGTGCTGCGCATGAAGCCAGCTTGCAGGTGCAGGATATATTGCGCTGGCTGATCATTCTGGCGATCCTTGCAGGTTCACTTTTGAAATTTATGGGGATGATCTAATGCGCATTGTTCCCATCCTATCCGCAATTGCAGCCATTTCCGCCGGGCTGATTGTCCTGCTGGGATATTTCATTTCCATTGAACCTCTGCCTGATCTGCGCCTATTACTGACCGATTGGGGCATTGTGATCGCGGGCATGGCGGTGCTGGTTGGAATCTTTAATCTTGTTGCCGTGCAAATGGAAAAAATACGCACCCGTCAAAAAGGCGGTGCTTACGGAGCATTGCTGGTCCTGACGCTTATCATCACATTTGGATTTGGTTTATTATTGGGTCCTGACAATCCATGGATGAGAATGACAGTGGACGCAGTGATTGTGCCTGTGGAAGCGGCGCTCATGGCAATCCTGGCAGTGACGCTGATCTATGCCAGCATTCGTCTTTTTCGACGCCGTATGGATGTCATGACTGTGCTCTTTCTGGTTGCAGCAGTTGTTTTTATGATTGCCATATTGCTAACATCTTTTGGTCCCATTCCGGGTGAGTTTATCCTTTCCATTGAAGGCGCGATTGCCGGGGGAGGCGCGCGTGGCCTGTTGATCGGTATCGCCCTGGGAACCTTGTTGACCGGCTTACGCGTGTTGTTCGGCGTGGATCGTCCATACGGGGATAATTAGTCATGGCTGATATTCGCTGTCCCAATTGCGGAAAGGATAATCCGGATTCTCTCGATCTCTGCCAGTTTTGCCAGAGCCCGCTAAAGCCCGAATCCAGTCTTCAGATCGGGCAGAAGCCGACGAAGAAAAACACGGGCGAACTGGAGCCTATTCTGCCAGATTGGCTGCGGGATGTCCGCCAGCAGGCAAGGGAGTCAGCTGAGGCGACTGCTGCCCAAGAGGCGGCTCACCCGAAGGTTCAGAAAAATGAAGCGCCTGATCTTTTAGCAGGGCTCGCTTCTCAGGCGCGTTCAGATGATGATGAAATCCCTGACTGGCTGGCAGGCATCAGTCCTACTGTCAGAGCCAAACCGTCAGAGATTCCATCCCGCGAACCTGGAGCAGATCCCTTGGCACAGGTCAGTGAACCGTCACAGGAGCAGAAAGATGAGCTGTCGGAATGGTTCTCACGGACCTCCGAACAACCGGGCGAACCTTTTATAGTTGAGC
>DASWKT010000102.1:0-2904 GCA_036396515.1 Anaerolineales bacterium
AGCCTGGGTTTTGGCAAAGCAGCATTGAGCGCAATTGATCTATGCTTCGCGCGTGCCGGGGAATTTACCACTCCCTTGCTTATCATGCACGGCACAGCCGATAAGTTGACGTATCCCAGCGGAAGTGAGGATTTTGCTCGACTTGTGGGTGAAGGAGGCAATGATGTGACGTTGAAGCTATGGGATGGTTTATATCACGAGCTACACAACGAGCCGGAGAAAGCCGAAGTCTTCAAATTTATGACCGGGTGGCTGGATAAACATTTGGAATGAGCATTGTCTTTATAAGAAGATAATTAATACCCCTAACCTTATCCTAGACAAATCCATTTCGGCATGGGAAAATCTGCCCCTACGAAATTTGCATCAAGGAGTTTTCATGAGTCCCGATAAAAAGAGTAAACGCCAGGAACGGCGTGAGAAAATGCGCCAGCAGGAGACGCGCAGGCGTCTGCTGACCATTGGTCTGATTTCGATTGGCGCGGCATTGCTGGTCTTTGCCGTCGTCTGGCCGTCACTTAGACCGGTCGCTGAAGTTGTTGCTGTGGAGCCGGGAACGCACCCGAACGCAAATGACAATTCCATGGGCGATCCGAATGCGCCGATCAAGATCGAAGAATTTTCAGATTTCCAGTGTCCTTTCTGCGAACGGTTCCACGAGGAGACCGAACCATTGCTGAGGCAATATTATATTGACACCGGCAAGGTTCAGTTCGTCTATCGGTCGATGGGCAACTGGGTCAGCCAGAATATCGGTGGTGTCAGGACGGAATCACAGGATGCTGCGCTGGCGGCTTATTGTGCAGGCGATCAGAACAAGTTCTGGGAAATGCACGCTCATTTATTTGCGAACGTGCTTGGTGAAGATGCTGGTTCGTTCACGGACCGCCGCATTCAAGCCATTGCCGAGAAGACCGGCTTGAACATGGATGAGTTCAACAGTTGCTACAGCAGCGGCAAATATGAGGACCGCGTCCAACAGGACTTGGAAGATGGTCAGGCAGCCGGCGTAAATGGAACACCTGCCTTCCTCATTACATACACTGTCAATGGTGAAACGAAAACCAAATTGATCGAGGGGGCACAGGCCTTCAGCACCTTCCAGCAGGAGCTCGAGACGATCCTCAACGAAATCGGCGCTTCATAAGTTGCTACAAGCGACAAAAGGACACAGATGTTCTCTCTGTGTCCTTTTTGATTCACCATCAGCATCTATCTTTTCCTGCATGCCATAACACTTCGACATGCACTTGGTAGATGTATAAGCATGTGATCCTGACCTCAAAATTTCTAGCTTATCAGGCTGAGGTATTGTTTTAAGCAGTTCTAGAGAACTGTTTTTTAAGATTCCAGCGCCCTACGATTGCCCTATGAATGTATTACAATTGACGCACTTGAAGAATTAGGTATAATTCTATCTGCTTGGCACTTTAGAACGTTATGTTCTAATACTCCATTCGTATAAAGGAATATATTAATGCCCGACTTCATTCTTGATGTGCAAGGGCTTGAAACGACTTTTAAGACTCCAGAGGGGGTCGTACATGCGGTCAATGGTGTTTCGTTCGGATTAGCTGAGGGTGAAACTATTGGAGTAGTAGGGGAGAGCGGGTGTGGCAAGAGCGTAACCATGCTCTCTGTCCTGGGTTTGATTCCATCCCCTCCTGGAAAAGTAATAGCGGGGAAAGCTATCTTTTTCGGGCAGGATCTCCTTAAAATGTCCAGAGAAGACATCCGCCATGTGCGCGGCGCGCAGATCAGTATGATCTTTCAAGATCCGATGACCTCACTCAATCCAGTCCTGACAATTGGGCGCCAGCTCACTGAATCGCTTGAACTGCACTTGGGAATGACCAAACAGCAGGCGGAAGCACGCTCGGCTGAATTGCTTCAGATGGTAGGTATTCCCAATGGTCAGGATCGTTTGAAGGATTACCCTCATCAATTTTCCGGAGGGATGCGCCAGCGCGTGGGGATCGCCATGGCGTTATCATGCAGTCCACAGATCATAATCGCTGATGAGCCGACTACTGCGCTGGATGTGACTATTCAAGCGCAGATCATGGATCTGGTCAAGCGCTTGCGCGACGAACTTGGCATGGCAATCATTTGGATCACGCATGACCTGGGTGTTGTGGCGGGCCTTGCCCAACGGGTGCTTGTTATGTACGGAGGTTTTATTATCGAAGAAGCGCCTGTTAGAGACTTGTACGCGAACCCGGAACATCCTTATACGATCGGTTTGCTGGGAAGTCTTCCCCGGGTAGACGAAAAGCAAAATACAAAACTTTATTCCATTGACGGGCTTCCGCCGGTTCTCTATGAGAAGCCGAATTCCTGTCCGTTTGCGCCGCGTTGTAAGTGGGTGATGGAGCATTGCTGGAATGAAATGCCTCCGTTGATGGATGTTGGATCTGACCATCGTGCAGCTTGCTGGGTGGACACCAAAACCGGGAGACATCGCTAATGAGCACCGGCAATGACGCCCTTATTCAAGTAGAAGACCTTTTTGTGCATTTTCCCATCTATCGCGGCATTATTCGCCGGCAGGTGGGGGCCGTTCGCGCCGTGGATGGGATCAGTTTTGATGTCAAACGCGGCGAGACGCTCGGCTTAGTAGGTGAATCTGGGAGTGGAAAATCCACTACAGGCCGCGCCATTTTACAGCTTCGCCGTCCGACCTCCGGCAATGTGCATTTTGATGGAGCCGACCTGGTAGCACTCAAAGGAGAACAATTGCGTCAGATGCGCCGCAAGATGCAGATGATCTTCCAGGACCCCTATGCCAGCCTGAATCCGCGCATGACGGTCGGCGAGATTATCGGTGAACCACTCATAGTTCACAATGTGATTAAAGACAGCGAAGTCGAAGGGCGCGTAAAACATTTGATGGAGGTCGTGAAG
>DASWKT010000103.1:0-7724 GCA_036396515.1 Anaerolineales bacterium
GATTCAAGTCAGCGATACTGAGACCGATCCTTCCTACGCCATTAGGAAACAGCGCGCCCGTGTGGAGGGTTTTCGCGCCGTCCTTGCAGTGCCACTTAATACTCAATATGCGCCGCCGACCGCATTGCTCGTATTCCATCCAACACCACACGTTTTCACTTCCAATGAGATTCAACTGCTGACCAGTTTTGCGAACCATGCCGCGATGGCGATCGAGAACGCAATGCTCTATGAGCGCAGTGATATGCGTCTACGGGAACAGACCCATCGCCTTGAAGCGCTCGTCCAATCCCTGCATGACGGATTGATCTTAAGTGACTTAAGGGGAATGGCTATCTATGCAAATAAGCGCGTTGGCGAACTCGCAGACCTTTCAGTAAAGGGCCTGACGGGCATGCATGTGGATCAAATCCTGGCATGCATTATTGCCAGGACATCAGAAAAATCAAGTAAGCAAAAAGATGTTCACAAAATTTTGAACAAGCAGGGCGAGCGAAAAGTTGAAATCTCCCAAACACAGGTGGACAGAACCATTCACTTGCGTCTTGAAGTGTTCAATGTGAACGATGAGGAAGGGACGCCGATCGGGCGCGGGATATTGTTCCACGACATCACAGCCGACCGCGAACTGGATCGGATGAGGTCAAGCCTGGTGTCTACGGTTTCTCATGAGTTGAGAACTCCGCTGGCCGCGATCAAAGGATACGCATCCACGCTGCTGGCAGAGGATGTGGAGTGGGACCGCGCTTCGCAACATGAATTCCTTACGATCATCTCAGACGAATCCGACCGCCTGACCAACCTGGTCAACAATCTCCTGGATTTATCCCGCATCGAGGCTGGATCTTTGCGGCTCGCTCGCGAAAGCTGCGATATCAAAGAAACGATCAACAGCGCAGCAAAACAGTCCCGTCTGACGCCCGGAAACAAATTTGAGGTCCAGATCGAAGCGAAACTGCCGGAGCTTTATGCCGATCCGCCCCGATTGGAATCTATTTTGCGAAACCTGATCGAGAACGCGGTCAAGTACGGCGGTGAGCAGGCCAAGATCCGTGTGGAAGTCGGGAAGAATGGCAAAGACTTTCTGTTCCGTATCATTGATGATGGTCCGGGGATTCCTGCGAAAGATGGCCAGCGCATATTTGAAAGTTTTTATCGCGTGGACGACAGCTTGGCGCGCCTGACGAGCGGCGCGGGGCTGGGTCTCGCGATTTGCCAGGGCCTGGTGCGCGCGCACGGAGGCAGGATCTGGGCTGAAGCACAGGAGGCTGGAGCCTGCATCGCTTTTACAATTCCGGCAAAGATGGTTCCTTCTTCAGAGGATCATCAAAAATCAAGGAAGAAAACCGGCCGATGAATATCAATGTCCTGGTTGTGGACGATGAAAAGCCTCTGCGCGATTTTGTCCGCCGAAATCTCGAAGTGCGCGGCTATAAAGTATTGACTGCATCCAACGGGCTGGAAGCGCTGGCGATCTTCAATACTGAAAATATCCAACTGGTGATCATGGACATCATGATGCCGCACATGGATGGGCTGGAGACGACGCGTCGCATCCGGCAGCAGGCGCATGTTCCCATTATTATCCTCACTGCGATGGGAGAGGAATCGGATAAAGTTCGTGCGTTCGATCTGGGCGCAGATGATTACCTGACGAAGCCGTTCGGTGTCGGTGAATTATTAGGGAGAGTCAAAGCAGTGTTGCGCCGCGCCGATTGGACTGAACCAACTCCAAACGAGGAAAGAATCGTGCGGGGTGAGATAGAGGTTGATGTGGACCGTCACAAAGTCATGGTCCGGGGCGAAGCTGTTGAGCTTACTCCGACCGAGTTTAACCTGCTCGTTTATCTCATGAAACATGCAGGAAAGGTGTTACACCACCGGGCGATCCTGCAGCATGTCTGGGGAACAGAATATGGTGAAGAAGCCGAGTATTTACGTGTATACATGGGGAAGCTGCGTCAAAAGATCGAAGCGGACCCTTTCAACCCGGATTACTTTCATACAGAGCATGGGATTGGGTATCGGTTCGAGGGGTAAGCGAATTTTTTATACTTTTTTTATAACTCCCGGCCCTATTTTTAGCTAAATTTTCTACAGACCTCCTACAATCAGTAGAGAAGAGGAATGCATATCATTCCGCAAACCAATCTCTTTTCTCTTTCCAGGAGGCATAGAATGAAACGCTCGCTTTTCAGTATCTTTACAGTTCTGGTGCTCATGGGGCTGATCCTTTCAGCCTGCGCGCCCAGCGCCGCCCCCACCGAAGCACCGGTCGCGCCCCAGCCAACCGAGGCGCCGGCAGAGGAACAACCTGCCGCAACAGAAGCTCCTGCCTCAACAGAAGCACCTGTGGCGACTGAAGAAACCGTCACGATTGGCTTTACTTCATCGCTGACCGGCGCGCAGGAAGTTTCGTCGAAGCGCCAGGTGGCTGGTTTCAACCTGTGGATAGACCAGGTTAATGAAGCCGGTGGGCTCAAGTTGAGCGATGGGACAGTGGTTAAATTTGCAGCGCAAACCTATGACGATGAATCCGCCAAGGAACGCGTGCAGGAGCTCTACACTCGTCTCATCACCGAAGACAATGCGGACTTCCTCATCAGCCCGTATTCATCGGGCCTGACCGCGGCAGCCTCCATCATTGCCGAGCAAAATGGCAAGATCATGCTCACGGCTGGGGCGGCAGAAGATGACGCCTACAAGACTGGCAACACCAGTCTGTTCCAGCTCTATACGCCGGGCAGCCAGTATCTACTCAGCACCGTAGACATGCTCAAGACGCTTGACCCCGAAGCTAAGATCGCGGTCGTGCACGAGAACGACAAATTCTCCACCAGTGTCGTCGATGGACTCAAACCCTATCTCGAATCACAAGGCTATGAGGTTGTACTCGAGGAAGGCTACGCCTCAGAGACGACAGATTTTGGTCCCGTTATCAATAAGATCGTCGAGTCGGGCGCGACGGTCCTGCTCGGCGGCGGACACTATCCCGATGGAAGCACCTTCGCCCGGCAACTATACGAACGCAAGGTTGGTTTGAAATTCATTTCCCTGTTGGTGGCTCCTGCTGACTCCAAGTTCCCTGAATTGGGCGATGCAGCACTGGGCGTATCCACCTCAAGCCAATGGGAGCTCGCGGCAACCCACACCCCGGAGGAAGCCTCGGCTCTTGGGAAGGAATGGTTTGGTCCTACAGGCGAAGAGTTCGCAGCTGCTTATGAGGCCGCGACGACAGAGAAACCCACCTACCACGTCGCTGGTGGCTATGCGGCTGGGCTCGTTCTGCAGAAAGCCATTCAGGATGCCGACTCGGTTGATCCTGAAACGGTGAAGGCGGCTCTCGAAGCCATGGATATCTTCACCTTCTACGGTGGCATCAAGTTCGATACCTCACCTGAGGCGCATGGATTGCAGGTCGGCCATCAAATGGTGGTCGCGCAATGGCAGAAAGACGATGCAGGCGAACTGGTTCGCAAAGTGATCTGGCCCGCAGACGTCGCAAACGCCGATCCGCTCTACGGGGTTCCAGCACCCTAACACTCAGTAAACAATATTCCCGGATAGGGGTGGACGCAAAGCGCTCCGCCCCTATCATCTTTCTCATCGGAGTTGAGCATGCAGCAAATCGGCTTATTATTAACGTCTCTACCTGATGGCATCTTGTTAGGGTTTGTCTATGGACTGGCCGCGATGGGGTTGACGCTGATCTGGGGTGTAATGAATGTCATCAACCTGTCTCATGGTCCTATCATCGCATTAGGAATGTTCGGAACGTTCTTTATGTTTTCACGAACCGGTATCAACCCATATCTGAGTTTGATCCCGATCGCAATATTTGGGCTGCTGTTTGGCGTGCTGATTTACACTGTAGCCGTGCACCGCGTGATCAATGCTCCGCATCTTTCCTCCCTGCTGGCAACCTTTTCCGTGAATATGATCATCATTGGTCTGGGCACAGCTATTCTCACAACGTCACCCTACAACGTGGATTACAGTGCGGGCAGCTTCAAATTGGGCTCAGCAACATTGTTGGGCACACGCCTGATCGCGGCGTTTGTCGCCATGCTCTTCACAGGAGGCCTGTATCTATTCCTGTACAGGACAAGACCGGGAAAATTCATCCGTGCAGTTGCAAACAATCGCGACGCGGCCGAACTGATGGGAATCCCATCCACGCGCATCCTTGCCCTGTCCTTCGGTCTAGGAACGATGCTCGCAGCGGTATCCGGCGCATTGATCGCAACATTCTTCCCCTTCAGCATCCTCGCCGGCGGAAGCTATGAATTAAAGAGCTTCGTCATCGGTGTGTTGGGCGGATTAGGAAACCCGATCGGCGCATTATTCGGGGGATTGATCCTCGGGGTTCTTGAAGGAATTATCCCAGCATTCATGGAGACCTCCTGGGTGCCGGTGATCGAGTTCGGTCTGTTCGTCCTGATCCTGCTGGTGCGTCCCAGCGGCCTGTTTGGAGCAAAGAAATGAAACTGTGGCATCGATATAGTGGCATTCTTCTGCCTGTGCTGGCGGTCGCTGCGCTCGCGATTTGGCCCCTCATCACTGGGAAACCTGCCAATCGTGAAAGCGCGTTCACCATTCTGAAGGCCGTGGCATTGGCATCCAGCTTGAATATCTTGCTTGGGTATACAGGCTACGTTAGCTTTGGTCATATTGTCTTCTATGGCTTTGGCGGTTATGTGGGCCTGTATCTCCTGACCGAAAAGGGGTTCTCCTTGGGAACGGCGATGCTGGCAGGTGGCCTTGCATCCGGAATACTGGCTTTCCTGCTCGGCAAAGCGATCCTGCGCCTGCGGGGTGCATATTTCGCCCTGGCAACCATCGGCGTCAACGAAGCAATGAAGGCTTTCGTCAATAACTTTGATCTATTTGGCGGGCCCACCGGCATCACGCTCAACTTCAGCGTGTATAAAGCGTATGGAGGCGCGGCCAGCGCATTACAGACATCCTTCTATATTGGGGCTGGTCTCGCTCTGCTTGCTATTCTCCTGAGCTACTTCGTTCGAACATCAAAGTTTGGACTCGGACTCCTTGCGATCCGCGAAAACGAAGATGCTGCCGAAGTGATGGGGGTGGTTGCACCCAATGCAAAGACCTGGGCCTACGTGCTCTCGGCGATCATCCCAGGCATGATCGGTGTGCTATTTTTCTTCAAGAACGGAAACGTCGAGCCGCACGACGCCTTCCCCCTCCACGCATCCATTGAATTGCTTGTAATGGTCATGCTGGGAGGTCAGGGAACTGTGCTCGGACCGATCCTCGGCGCGTTTGCCTATCAGGGTATGCGCGGTTTTCTGGTAACAAGTGACTTTTTCAAGGATATTCAACTTTCGGTCTCGGGCGCGTTACTTCTCATGATCGTGCTCTTCATCCCTGCCGGCGCGATTGGATGGCTAAGGCATCGCATTCCAACAATGAGGAGGGTCCTCGCATGACCATCCTGCTTTCATTACAGGGCGTCACCAAACGGTTTGGCGGACTACAGGCACTGACCAAGGTTACCTTCGATCTGCCTGAAGGTCAGATTTTGGGGCTGATCGGGCCAAACGGCGCAGGCAAGACAACTCTCTTCAACACCATCAACGGCGTTTATCCGCCCGAGGAGGGGAGAGTGATCTTCCGCGATAAGGATGTGACCAGAGCCAGACCTTACGATCACGCGCGGTTGGGGATGGCTCGCACGCACCAGATCGTTCAGCCGCTGAACGAACTATCGGTTCGGGAAAATGTGATGGTCGGGGCCTGCTTCGGGCACGAGAATCAAAACCTGACCAACTCCAGCGCGATCGCGGACGAAGTACTCGAATTCGTTGGACTGGCGATGAGGTCCGATCAACTGGCGGCCAGCTTGAACGTCGCCCAAAAGAAGCGCCTGGAAATGGCCCGCGCGCTGGCAGCGCGTCCATATCTTCTGCTCCTGGATGAAGTGTTGGCAGGTCTTAATTCATCCGAAATAGATAACATGGTGCAAACCGTATTGAAGATCCGCGAGCAGGGAATTACGATCATCATGATCGAGCATGTTATGAAAGCTGTGATGAATGTCTCTGATCGAATCATCGTTCTGGATTACGGTGAACAGATCGCAGAAGGGAATCCTGAAACGATCGCAAAAGATCAAAAAGTGATAGAGGCCTATCTGGGTGATCCGCGCCTGGCTGAGCAGCTTTTGGAGGAGGAATAAGCATGGCACTTTTAGAAGTCAAAGATATTACCTCCGGTTATGGAGAGGTGCAGATCCTGTGGGGCTCGAGCATGAACCTTGAAAAAGGAAAACTCACCTGTCTAGTGGGCGGCAATGGTGTGGGGAAGACAACCCTGCTGCGCACCATTATGGGATTGCTGCGCCCGTGGGGTGGAACCATCAATTTCGATGGAAAAGACGTCAGCCGTTTGCCTGCTCATACAAAGGCTGAAATGGGTCTTGTGCTTGTCCCTGAGGGAAGGCAGTTGTTCACGGATATGACCATTTATGAAAACCTGGAAATGGGAGCTTCGAATCAGCGCGCCAGACCCAAGTTTGTGCGCAATCTTGAGCGCGTTTATGAAATGTTTCCACGCCTGAAAGAACGCCACACACAAAAAGCAGGCACGTTGAGCGGTGGTGAGCAGCAAATGCTGGCGGTCGCGCGCGGCATCATGGCAGACCCTACCATTTTGTTTATCGATGAGTTGTCGCTTGGCCTCGCCCCCGTTCTCGTTTTAACCTTGTTCGATAGCCTAAAGCAATTGCGGGAGCAAGGCCTGACCATCCTGCTGGTAGAACAAAACGTGCAAGCAGCTCTGGCTATCAGTGACTATGGATATGTGATCCTGGAAGGCAAGATCGGACTGGAAGGCCCTGCCCGCAATCTGATTAAGGATAAACATGTGCGTGAGGCATACCTGGGTTTGTAGCAGCCCGCAGTTCAATATGACCTTTTACACTCTTATTTCATGACTATATGTTGAAAAATGAGGTATATAATACATTTGTAAAAAATTTCACAAAGAGTGGCGTGAGCCGCTTGTAAGAGAGGTAAAAATGTTTGTTGGTGAAAGAATGTCCCGTCCCGTGATCTCGGTCTCGCCAGAGATGCCCATCAATGACGCGCTGGCAATGTTCAAAAAGGAACATATCCGCCGCGCGCCGGTCATGAAAAATGGAAAGCTCGTTGGGATCGTCTCCGAACGAGACCTGCTCAATGCATCCCCATCCTCAGTGACCACATTGAGTATTTGGGAGATGAATTACCTAATCAGCAAAGTGACTGTTAAACAAGTGATGAGCAAAAAGGTTATTACCGTGAGCAAGGACATGCCGATCGAAGAAGTTGCCCGTATCATGGCAGACAATAAGATTGGCGGAATGCCGGTGGTGGACTCAGGCAAGGTGGTAGGCGTCATTACGGAAACCGATCTGTTCAAAGTCTTCCTTGAGCTGATGGGCGCGCGCCAGAAAGCCACCCGCGTGACTGCGCAGATCGAAGATAGACCTGGTCAGCTGGCAAAACTGACAAAAGCCATTGCTGACAATGGCGGTAACTTCCTTGCCTTTGGCATGTTTTCGGGACCGGATGCGAATTCACGAACGGTCACGTTCAAAGTGGAGGGAATTGGGAAAGAAGAGATCAAGAAAGTGCTGGGCGCGGCCGTAATAAAGTTCTGGGATATCAGGCAAAGTTAAGAGCATGTCATTGCGAGCGAAGCGAAGCAATCTCCAACTG
>DASWKT010000104.1:0-8429 GCA_036396515.1 Anaerolineales bacterium
GACCGCGTCTGGGAAGTGATCATTGTCGGCATAGGAGATATGGGACACGCGCTGGCCCGCTATAATGGGTTTAGCAATCGCGGTTTCCACATCAATATGATATTCGATAACGATCCCCAAAAAATAGGGCAAAAGGTGGGAGAATTTGAAATTCTTGATACGGCTGTAATGGCTGAAAAAATAAAGCAACATAAGATCAAGGTTGCCATGCTCACCGTCCCTGCGCCCGCTGCTCAGGAAATGGCCGATCAACTTGTAAAGGCTGGCATAAAGGCGATACTAAATTACGCCCCTACCAGCTTGAATGTGGCCGATGGTGTGCATGTACAGTATATTGATCCCGTCACTCATTTGCAACGAATGACCTATTATCTGGATTAGCAAGATAATGAAAAAGGCACTCGAAAATCGAGAGCCTTTTTATTTTCGTTCTCGCTAGACCTGCGGCAAGCTTCGCCTCAGGATGTTATACATTGGCAGGGATTTTACAGCACCTTCCACAGCACAAGTCATTGGGTTATCCACAAGATAGGCAGGAATACCCAGTGATTTAGTAAGTAATTTATCAACACCGCGCAACAACGCGCCTCCGCCGCACAGCGCCACACCGCGGTCGATAATATCGGCGACCAGCTCAGGAGGCGTCCTCTCAAGCACACGGCGGCCCGTTTCGATCACAGCTTTGAGTGGGTCCTGCAAGGCTTCGACGATCTCGCCGGTTGTCACGGTGACCGGTCGCGGCAGGCCTGTGACCTGATCCTGCCCCTGCACTTCCATGCTGTTCTCGGTATCCTGTGGGACAGCAGCTCCAATCTTCATCTTGAGCTGTTCGGCAGTCACTTGGCCGATCACAATCCCATACTTCCTGCGAATATAGTTAACAATTGCTTCGTCCAGATCCATGCCGCCTGCGCGCAATGTTTCTCCCGAGACAATTCCATACATCGCCATGACCGCAGCTTCCGTGCATCCGCCGCCGAGGCAAATCGCCATATTTCCGGAAGGTGAGCCAATCGGCAGGTCGACACCCAGCGCGGCGGCCAGCGGCTGCTGGATCAAATAGGCTTCACGGCTGCCAGCCTCAAGCACAGCCTCATAGACCGCGCGGCGCTCCACACTGGTCACCCCGTATGGAACGGTGATCATCACACGCGGCCGGAAGATGCGCATGGAGCCGCTTACACGCTGAAGAAGATAGGACAGTAACGTTTCCGTGATTTCGTAATCAGCGATAACCCCGTTCTTTAGGGGGCGTGCAACTTCGATGCTTTCAGGGACGCGGCCGTACATGTCGCGCGCCTCTTGCCCCACTGCCACCATCTTTTGCGCATACGCTTCAATGGCAACGATCGTAGGCTCCTCGACAAGCACCTGGGTGCTATCGGCGAGACGGGTGAACATGGTACCCAGGTCAATCCCCAGGTCTTTGGAAAACATTGCCACGGTGCCTACTATTCTGAAAAATGACTGCTATTCACGGATGGGCAATTCACTACATTGAAGTGTCTTGCTCGTTGAATGTATCCCTGCTTCTACGGTAGCGGCGAACTACATCAAGGCGCAGGTTGGAACGGCGCAAAGCGGCCTCCATTGTGAGGTAAGCATCCTGGTCCGCGGGAGTGATCTTGGCAAGTGCATCTTCAGCGCGCTTTTTGGCGGCTTTTGCACGGGTAACATCAATATCTTCGATATTCTCCGCCGCATCCGCCAAGACCGTCACAATATCGGGCTGCACTTCAGCGATACCGCCTGCAACCACAAATAATTCCTCCTTGCCAGCTTGACGGATCTTGATCACCCCATATTTGAGAATCGCGAGGACGGGAGCATGATGCGGCAGAATGCCCATTTCACCAGCCGCTCCCGGTAAAACGACAATATCCACATCGCCTTGAAAGACAGTACGGTCTTGAGATACGATTTCACAACGAATGGTCATGTTCCAATTCCGTTTCAACGTTCAAACATGTGAACGTTTTTACGCGCCTTTCGCGATTTTATCTGCCTTCTCGCGGACATCTTCAATTGTGCCTGCCATCATAAATGCCTGCTCGGGCAGATCATCGCATTTCCCGTCGAGGATTTCGCGGAAGCCGCGTACGGTTTCCTTGAGCGGAACGTAACGTCCGTCGATGCCGGTGAAGCGTTCAGCGACAAAGAAAGGCTGGGAGAAAAAGCGTTCGATCTTGCGAGCACGCGCCACAACCAGTTTATCGTCTTCGCTCAGCTCGTCAATCCCGAGAATCGCAATGATATCCTGCAAGTCTTTGTAGCGCTGCAAAATCCGCTGGACTTCGCGCGCGGTCCGGTAGTGTTCCTCGCCCACGATATTGGGATCAAGAATTCGGGAGGTAGAGCCGAGCGGATCCACTGCCGGGTAGATGCCTTTTTCCACGATGGAACGTTCCAATGCGATGGTCGCATCCAAGTGTGTAAATGTTGCCACAGGGGCGGGATCGGAATAGTCATCTGCAGGGACATAAACAGCCTGCATGGAGGTGATCGAACCGGTGCGGGTGGAAGTAATGCGTTCCTGAAGCTCACCCATCTCTGTTGCAAGAGTCGGTTGATAACCCACCGCAGATGGCATGCGTCCAAGTAGAGCAGACACTTCCGAACCAGACATCGAGAAACGGAAGATGTTATCCACGAAGAGCAAAACGTCCTTGCCCTGATCGCGGAAGTATTCTGCCATTGAAAGCGCGGTCAGAGCCACGCGCAGGCGCACGCCAGACGGTTCATTCATCTGGCCATATACCATCACAGTATCTTTCATAACACCCGATTCGAGCATTTCGCGATAAAGCTGTGTGCCTTCGCGGGTTCGTTCGCCCACACCCGCAAACACAGAATTACCTTCATGTTCCTTTGCAACAGAGCGGATGAGCTCTTGAATGATAATCGTTTTGCCTGTCCCCGCCCCACCGAAGATGCCCGTCTTACCCCCTTTGGTGAATGGAGCGATCAGGTCAATTACTTTTATGCCCGTTTCGAAGATTTCCACGCGGGTAGACTGTTCAGAGAACGGAGGCGCGGAGCGATGAATTGGGTAAAGCGTCGCAGCATCAACTTGACCCTTCTCATCTACAGGTTTACCAAGCACATTGAAGATACGTCCAAGCGTAGATGGACCTACGGGAACCATAATCGGCGCGCCGGTGGCTTCAGCAGGGACCCCTCGCTGAAGCCCATCGGTCGCATCCATCGCTACCGTGCGAACCCAGTTATTACCAATATGTTTTTGTACTTCCAGGACAAGCGGTTCTTTTCCCTGGCGTTCCACCTGAATCGCTTCGAAAAGTTCTGGGATGTCGCCCTCGGGAAATTCTACATCCACCACACCGCCAAGAATTTGTACCACACGGCCAGTTGCGTTTGCCATGATTTTCCTCCAATTAATCGGAGCCAAGCGCTTCCGCGCCGCCCACAATGTCTAGGATATCATTCGTGATGACTTGCTGACGAACTTTGTTATAAGCCAATTGTAATGCTCCCACCAGTTCCTTGGCATTTTCCGTCGCGTTGCGCATGGCAACCATACGCGCGGCATGTTCACTGGCCTGTGATTCAAGCACCGCCTGATAGACCTGCAACGCGGTGAAGCGCGGGATCATTTCATCCAGGATTTCCTTTTGGTCGGGCTCGAACTCATACGCCGCAGTAAGAGCCGTCTGATTCTGGCCTTGATCATCCACAAGACCTTCCCGATTCCCGATTTCGAGTGGGAGGAGTTTTTTCACCCGGGTGACCTGACGGGCCATGTTCACAAAATCAGTATAGATCAAAAAGACTTCGTCTGCCTCACCTTTAATGAAGTCATCCACTACCAGCCTTCCAATTGCCGAGACTGTACCGAATTTTGGTACAGATGGCAAATTGCTAAAATCTGCCATTACTGGTTTCCCCAGCCGCAGGAGCAAGTCACGTCCCTTGCGACCTACCGTAATGTATTTGACAGGCAGATGATATTTATCGAAGCGCTGCAATACATAGCGAATGATGTTCGTGTTGTACGCGCCTGCAAGACCGCGGTCAGCCGTCATCACAATCACGAGCGCATTCTTCGGGTTGGAACGTGCCGTCAATAACGGGTGCAGGTTTAGGCTTCCGGGTTGATTCGTGATGTGAGTCATCACCTGCCAGGCCTTCGCCGCGTACGAACGGGTCGCGGTCAAGGCCTGAATCGCCTTGCGGACCTTTGCCGCGCTGACAGCCTCGAGGGCACGCGTTACCTGCGAGATATTTCTTACACTTTTGATGCGAAGCCGCATCTCACGAGCAGATGCCATTGTTTACCTCTGCCAGGAATGAAGGAAGGCATCCAGCGCCTTCGTGAGACTGGCCCGATTGCGATCGGTGATCATCTTCTTTTCGTCAATATCTTTCCCAACATCAGGATAGGAAGAATCCATGAACTTGAGCAAGTCGGCCTGCCATTGGGCCATCTTCTCAACCGGAACGCCATCGGCATAACCATTCGTGCCCGCGAACATGACAATCACCTGATCTGGCAGATCCATCGGAGAATATTGCGGCTGCTTGAGAATTTCCTGCATGCGCTGGCCGCGGCCGAGCTGCTGTTGGGTAGCCTTGTCGAGGTCGGATGCCATCAGAGCAAACGCGGCTAATTCGCGATAAGCGGCCATATCCAGGCGCAGGCGACCAGCCACCTGCTTCATGGCTTTCGTCTGCGCATCGCCACCGACTCTCGAAACAGAGATACCAACGTTTACCGCTGGGCGGATACCAGCGTTGAAGAGATTGGATTCGAGATAAATCTGGCCATCTGTGATGGAGATAACATTTGTAGGAACATACGCGGAAACATCACCAAGGAGTGTTTCGATGATAGGTAAGGCTGTGAGAGAGCCGCCCGTGCCTTTTACTTTGGCAATTTTGTGATCATCGGCGTTAGTTATTCGTTTGCGAGCTACTTCAGCTTCATCTTTCGATATCGGACCGGAAAAAATGTTTCCATCCACAGCATCTTTTTCAGAAGCAAGTGCGTCGCTGAAATCCTTCTTCACAATCACATATTTATTTGCAAGACGAGCTGCGCGCTCGAGCAAACGAGAATGGAGATAGAACACATCACCGGGATAGGCCTCACGTCCAGGCGGGCGGCGCAAAAGCAGGGAAACCTGACGGTAGGCCCATGCATGTTTGGAAAGATCGTCATAAATGATGAGGGCATCACGACCTGTTTCCATGAACTCTTCGCCGATGGCACAGCCAGAATAAGGAACGATATACTGCAACGCAGCGGATTCATCTGCAGCTGCGACCACGACAATCGTGTGATCCATTGCCCCGGAGCGTTCAAGAATACCTACTGTGCGGGCAACGGCTGCCTTTTTCTGGCCGATTGCCACATAGATACAAATCAGATTCTCCCCTTTTTGATTGATAATCGTATCAATGGCAATGGCAGTCTTTCCGGTCTGGCGATCGCCGATGATGAGTTCGCGTTGACCGCGGCCAACAGGGATCATCGCATCGATCGACTTGATGCCTGTTTGAACAGGGCTGTCGACGTCCTGCCGTTGAATCACGCCGGGCGCAATACGCTCAATTGGACGAAAGCCTGCCGTCGCGATGGGGCCCTTGCCGTCAATCGGCTCACCCAGAGCATTGACCACCCGTCCAATCATGGCATCCCCAACCGGCACGGAAGAGATACGTCCGGTGCCGCGCACCGACATGCCCTCGATAATTCCCCCGTAGTCCCCCATTATGATCACACCGACGCTATCTTTTTCCAGGTTGAATGCCGTCCCCATCACACCGTTAGCAAACTGCACCAATTCCTGCGCTCTGACATTTGCGAGTCCCTGTACGCGTGCAATACCGTCGCCCGCCTCCAATACCGTACCGATATCACTGATGTTGAGTTCCGGCTCAAATCCCTCAATTTGCTTCTGCAAATCATCTGTAATCTGCCTGATCAAGTCTGTCATGATTCCTCCACGCTAATTCTCAGTTACGTACAAGAACCCGGATAAGTTCTTTATCCGGGCGGATGTGATTTTCCGCTTGCGCTCCCTTCGACACGGCTACGCCGTCACCTGACGGCAAGCCTTCGTGAGGAGGTGCACAATCGGGCTAATGATACCTGAAAGGCCCTTCATTGTCTAGTTACAAATGTCTTTCGCATGTCTTTTGCGCTCATAACCCTTGTCAACAGGACAGCTTGCGCTATCATATGGCGTATACTAGCCCGGATATTTTATCTACTAAGGAGAAAAAAATGCCTTCCTATGGAGAAGACAAGCCTCCCGGTCGACGCATGAAGCGATACTGGAAAATTGCCGTCCTGGCAAACATCAAGGATGACTCGCATCCCAAGCCAGATGGCATCCCACCGGATGCTTTCGCCGACTTCGACCATGTTGAAACGATCGACTCGATTCGTGCCGCGCTTGAGACGGATGGCCACCAAACCGTTTTTATCCAGGCCTATAAAGATCTCCCCTAC
Source organism: Anaerolineales bacterium (assembly GCA_036396515.1). Taxonomy (GTDB): domain Bacteria; phylum Chloroflexota; class Anaerolineae; order Anaerolineales; family Villigracilaceae; genus Defluviilinea. The sequence goes on from DASWKT010000104.1 coordinate 6,476, forward strand.
TCGCTGCGAGAAGAAAACCCCGATATCTGCTTTAATATCGCCGAAGGGCTTGGTGGCGATGCGCGCGAAGCACAGGTCCCCGCCTTGCTGGAAATGCTGCAAATTCCTTACACAGGCTCACGCGTAATGGCCAACGCAATTTCGCTTGATAAGACCTTGACCAAACGTATCTGGCGCGACCGGCGCCTGCCCGTTGCTCCCTTTCAGGAGTTTCTGGTTGGCGATGAGTCCCTGCGTCTGGATCTAAAATTTCCTCTGTTTGTCAAACCGGCTCGCGAAGGCACAGGCATGGGTGTGGATATGAACGCCATCGTCAAAAACGAAGATGAATTGCGCGAACGTGTTTCATACATCATCAACACCTATCACCAGCCTGCGCTCGTTGAAACCTTTTTGCCCGGCCGGGAATTCACAGTAGGCATTATGGGACGCGAAGATGCAAAGCTCTATTCACGCCACCCCGAATGGTACGAAAAAGACGGCTTTCATCGCTTCCCTGTGCTGGAACTGGATAGCAGCCGTTCCGTGACGCCCCTCGTTTATAGTCAGGCAGCAAAATCAAAGGATGTGGGCGCGGATGGCGCTCCCGGTTATATCTGTCCGGCAGTGCTCGAACCGGAGCTTGAAAAGAAACTCAAATACTTTGCGCTGCGTGCTCATCAATTGCTTTACACGTTGGATGTCTCCCGCACAGACATTCGTCTCGATGAAGAAGGCAACCCGCGCCTGCTGGAAATCAACACACTACCCGGCCTGACACCGGATTACAGCGATCTTTGTCTGCAAGGCAAAGCAGAGGGTATTGCCTACAACGATTTGATCCTGGATATTTTGTACCTGGGAGCGAGTCGCTGGGGCATGGTGGAGCCCCGTGACCTCACAGTTGAAATAAACCGGAAGAAATAGTGGCCCACTTCGCCTACCACAGAGGCACAAAAGCAGCTCACTCAAGCCGCTTTCATTCTTTATCAAGGATACTTGGTGTAGCTGATCTTCAATCCGAGAGGAGCTGTGGGCAAGTATGTATATCTTGACCAATCGTTTCTGAGCGCAACGGCCCTGTAAGCCCAGCGTGTCATCTATGCCTGAGACTCTGCCTCCGCCTCCATCTGATCGAGCCGGGTGTAATAGTCTCGAATCTCTTTTAGGTGCGCCCAGGCGATTTTCCCGGTGAGCACCAGGTCATCACCAATCACATTGGTCTCCGGATCAATTGCGCCATGTTCGAGTTCTACCTCGAGCCCCCGCCGAAACTGCTCCAGATCGATTTGTGACCAATCAATTTTGAGCTGCGTTCCGATCGAACGAGCTTCTTCAGTTGAAAATTGTCGTTTGTTGCTCATGTGATCCTCGCATTTCATTGCATGTCTATCTCATTAGGATATTTTCTTATATTTCTTGGCAAGCTTTAAGTCAAAAAGTGTTTCCGAACTTTTGCCGAAATCTGGCGGTCGGTCATCTTGTCCGCGGTTTCAATGGCAAGGATGTGTGCTTTGAGTCTTTCGTGTCTAATGCATTTTTCCAGCTCGCCTTTTGCCTCGCCCGGACCAAATATCTGGATGGAGTCTGCATCACGAATAGCGGCAATTACCTCATCGTAGTATTTGTTGAGTTGGTTTCCAAATTTTCGGTCCCTTTGGTCCTCTGAAGTGACCTCTTTTAATCCTTCCGGAGTCTTAGAATGTGAACTGCCAGAGTATCGGAGATGTTTTACGTTGTTTGAGGTCATATGCTTGATTTCTTCTTTACCGTCTGTGAGAATTACGATGATCGCTTCCCGATGGTCAATCCACAAACCAATTTCCTTTTTCATAAGACTCTCCTATCCATGACTGGACGAACTGACTTTTTTGAAATCGATATATCCTCGCTCAACGTTTGTATCGATCAACTGTACCCAGACCCGTTCGCCGACATCCAATCCCTCAAATCCATCCACCAGCTTGCCTTCAAC
>DASWKT010000105.1:0-5088 GCA_036396515.1 Anaerolineales bacterium
TCTGTTGTGCTTCTTCAGCATTTGCCTGTGCCGTGTTTGCCATGACCGCATTTCGCCGTGCCAGTTCGGTGCTCGCGCTGGCCTGGCGGTTGAAAACAATCGCTGCCAGAGTCAACAAGACGATGATTGCAAAAAGTGCAACATTCAAAGTCAATCGACCGCGCTGTTGTGGGTTTGTTTGGGCCATATCAGATCTCCCTGGGTAAAAGGCCAGCGATGAGTGGGGTGATTATAATGCAAATACTACCCTTATCACTCACCCAAATCGAAGAACTGATTTCGGTGAGGAACGAAGGGATCACGGATACACTCTCTCGATCATCTTCGGGCTGGAACTTCCAGCACGCTCTGGTGGGACCATTTTATTTCAATATTTGAAACAGATTGCTGTAATCATCCGTCCACAATTTGATATTTGTGGAGTAGCCGCTCAAATCAACGGAATGCTCTTGAATAGCGGGAATTTCAAGCAAAGCAAGATCACGCGATAGCAATATCCAATGAGAGGCATAGCCGCCACTTGAATCACCTGGATAATTGACGCGCACCATGTGCAAATCATAATACTGCGCCAATTGCCAGAAGACTGGCTGCAGATCCAGATGTAGATTCGTGATGTGCGCGGCGATGATCCCGTCCGGAGCGAGATGCTCGAGATAGAGCGCAAACGCTTCCTTCGTCAGCAGATGGACAGGGATGGAGTCACTGCTGAAGGTATCCAATACCAACACGTCGAAGTTTTGTGGATGCCGGTCGGCAAGCTCACGTTCGAGTGAGATGCGCGCGTCGCCGAGAACAACCGTGATATCTGCCTTGCTGTCACTCAGGAATGAAAAATAATCGCCCACACCCGCTGCAAGATCAACCACAACCGGATTGATCTCATACAGGCGATATACGTCGCCGGGCTGTGCATAGGCTACGAGCGTCCCCACACCCAGGCCCAATAAGCCGACGCGCATGTTCCCGTCATGTCCATATTTTGGGTGGTTGAGAATTGCCAATCCCGCGCCGGCATCCGGGACATAATAAGTCGTTGGTACATTATGCAATTGGGGACTGATAAATTGAGACCCATGGACCGTGATGCCGTGCGACATAACATTTGCTATCTCTGTTGAACCGTCAGGGGCAATCTGGCGGACACGGATCACACCATAAAAATTCCTATTGGAATACAGCACGCCGGAAAAGAACGTACTGAGGACTGCCAGCATGGCCGTGACCAAGGCAAAGGTAATGAATACAAAACGCGCGCGGAGACTCTTCGCTTCGCTCAGAGTGACATAGTTCTTTTCGCGGAGAACTGTCAGAAGAATAGCCATCGTCATCGCCAGCCCGACGAAGAATTCCCAGTAACCGTTGAAGATAATAGGGGCGATCAGGCTGACAAATATCCCGCCCAACGCGCCCCCGATGGAAACCATCAAATAGAATGTAGTCAAGTGTTCAGCAGAAGCTCGCAACAAGTACAACTCTCCATGGCAGAGCATACAGGCAGAAAACAGCAGCAGGCAATAGGCAAGGATCTGCCAGTAGATATGCAAGTATGTCGCGTTGAGCATGACGAATAACGTCAACGCGGTAGAGAGGATGAATAATACTGCGTAGACTGTGCGGTTATATCCACGCTCGTCTGAAAATGTCAGAATGAAGGAGAGCAGGTAAAGTGTGAGCGGCAAAATCCACAGGAATGGGATGACTGCCACTTCCTGCGATATCTGGTTGGTCACTGACAGCAAAAACAGGGAGGCGGTCGCGCTGAGGGCGATCCATAACGACATCAAGGCAAGGGATGGGCGATGTGTCGATGACACGGGATCAACTTTCGGCTGCGCCAGAGGTGCAGTGCGTCCTCTTTGCATAGCAACCCAGCCCGCCTGTAATCCAAAGAGCATGAATCCTATGGCCCATGTCCATCCCTGCCAGCGTAAAGACAAGGTTGGTTCGATCAAGATCGGATACGCGAGTAATCCCAGCAGCGATCCAAGGTTTGATAAAGCATATAAGCGCGCATAGGCCCGCTCAGGGAAGCTACGGCTGAACCAGGCCTGCATGAGCGGCCCGTTGGAGGCAAGGATGAAATAGGGCAGGCCGATTGAGATGGTCAGCAGCTTGAAAATATCGAGTATGGGTGAATTAACATTATTTGGTTTCCAACTTGAATCTGGTGTGATAGGTGAGGGCCAAATGAATGAAAGGAAAGCGAGTAGAGCAATTGCGGATGTAATTAGGGTGATATGAATGAGGGTTCGTCGCTGCGATCTCACGCGACCCACCAGCCAGTAGGCATAAGCATACCCACCGGTGAGCAGGACTTGAAAGAAGAGCATGACCGTTGACCAGACCGCGGGCGTACCGCCAAACCACGGCAGGATGAATTTGCCGATCATCGGCTGGATCTGAAAGAGGAGAAAGGCGGAAAGGAAGATGCTGGTGGCGAAGAGAAGCATAAGGCTGGTCTGATGATTGCAATTTTACAGCACACCGAAGCTCGGTAAAATAGCGCAATCACTCAAGTCCGCATTGAATACATCCGCCCGGGAAAAGAGACTACTTTTTATCTCGAGGATCTGGTTTACATCGATTCCTCATGCCTGAAAACATTCAAAACACTTCCCCCCGAAATCGTGTCACGGCTGGCACAGAGCATGGTTGCGGAAGGACTGATCGCGCCTCATCAGAAGGCAGTTATGGTTGCAAAAACCTATTTCTTCGGGGAGCATTTCAATTTGCTGGAGTTCCGTGAAGAGGATGGAGATTTGCTCGGCTATTACTCGGATATTGGCACGCCGCTCGTCAAAACCGAAGATGGCTATCTGATGACGGACTGGTTCCTTGACATTTGGATGAAGCTAGATGGCGTTCTTTTGGAACTTGATATCGACGAATTTGAGGAGGCCATCTCAAAGAATTTACTGTCAAGTCTTGAGGTGGATCAAGCCCGCAGTACATTTGCACGTTTGATCGAGGAAGTCAAAAATGGGATCTATCCGTACGCCTATCTTTAGAATTCGCTGCCTACACCCAACAGAAAAGGACCCGGTGCATGTTCTAAATTGACATATTAAACCACCGTCCCGCAGGTTTTGTTCGAGACTTCAAAAGTCTGGCGGAAACCTGCGGGACGTTTTCTACTATTTTGAATATTGTTCTACGAGCCAGGTATCTTTAGCAAAAGCAGTTGGCCGCCTTCGCGCTTGAAGGTGATTGGACCAGATGCCGTGCCGACAGTAACGGTCCGCAGCTCACTCTCCACAAATAAGGAGTGAGCCTGTACATTTACCAGCCACGTCCCGGGCCCAAAGATCGCCGACACGTCCACGATCCCGCTGGATTCCCAATTGCCTTTCGGGGAGGCCGGAACAAGACTCTGATCCACTTCGGCAGCAACAGTGAACGTACCCGTCCCCAGATCGTAGCGCCACACCCGCGCATTGGTTGCATTCGGGAACGCAGTGCGCTGGCCATTATGGCTGCCCGGATCCTCCTGGATCATCAGACTGCCATTCGCGCTGGTGTCAATGTTATCGGGTTGGTGCAAGACGTTCGGGTTGTTGTAGCCGCCTGCATCCGCATCGATCAGGACCGTGAGATTATCCACCAGTTTTGGATCGGCCGCGTTAAGAACCATCTTGAAGATGCGCCCGTTCATGTATGGGCCTGTTGTGCCGGTAGGGCCGCGTTGGAGACGACCGGTCGCGGGATTTGGGATGGCACGCGGCTCGCCCGTATCCGCAAAGTAGACGATGCGCGGGTTGTTCTTGTCGTAGGCAATATCCTCCACTCGAATGAACTGGAACACGTTATTTTCGTTGGACCAATTCTCAAGCGGTGTTTGATCGCCGAGTGCAATGGCGCGCGGGACTTCGATGAACTCACCAGTCATCCAATCGCTTGGAGCAACAAAGTCACCATAATCGTTCGCCTCGTTGAAGGGATCCGCCGGATTGACAGGGCTGCCGTTCTTCCCGGTGGCCCGGAAGGCCCACAGAGCACCGTTGTCAGCCAGGAGGTCGTCGTCCGATGCCGCGGTGTACATGTACATCTGTGAGGCAGGCGCGGAGAAGGTATCATCTCCCGAGAGCGCCGCGATCTCGTCCCACCCGCCAGGGACGACAACGGTGTTCTCATGGTTATGGCGCCCCATGCCCGGTATCTCATAGGTCTTTCCGTTCTTTGTATCCAGCGCAACGACCAGACCGGCCTGGCGTTGATTGGATGGATTAGGGGGCCATGCTGGCAGCGGTGGCGGCGATACAAAGTCTGTGGCTTCTTCGTTGGCAAAGTAAATGGGATGATTGAAGCCATGTTCCGCGCCAGCGATAAAGGACGAGCAGAAGCGTTGATAGTTCGCACTGCTATCAATGGCCAGCTCACCGGAAAGCACGCCGGCGGAGTTTTGATGCAGATTCAACCGCGACACCTGGGCATTATCGAAATCGGAAAAGCACGTGGTCGCGGTGCAAGTGGCAACATTTCCGGTGAACGGGAAGGGTACCAATGATGTTTCGTGATTCACAAAAACATCCACCGTACCTTGACCATTTAGTGTCACTCCAATTCCATCCGGAATAGCCTCAAACCGGTAGCCATTGGGCAGTGTATCCCCGACCGATAGGATGGGAAGTACAGAACTGCCAGCTACAGAGGATGTCAGCATGGCAGGTTGAGATGTGAAGAAGCCCGGGTTGCCTGCGGCGATGGTCGTGGATGAAAGAGCAAGCACGAGCACAAAGACGAATAACGCTTTTTTCATAGGGTATTATCTCCTCAATTACAAAAACGCTGGAAATCGCCTGACGTACAGCACGGGCAAATGCGTAGTCATTTCTCCTCGTCAGCCGCCAAGATTTCGCCCGCCACCTCCTTTCGCAAACGACTTTGTAAAAACGAGTTGGCCAATTGACATCGAATGCCGCTGGAACATTGCCTGCAATGATTCTAATCATCCAGAGAAGGAGAGTCAATCACGCCAGATTAATGTTTGATTATGATTTGTTACAGATCTGCAGGAGCGTAACGAGTTGAGATACGTATTGAGAATTAGGGTATCCAACTGACCGTGCCAGTGAATGCGTCCAAATT
>DASWKT010000106.1:0-3415 GCA_036396515.1 Anaerolineales bacterium
GCGCGCGGGACGAGTGCTGATGTACGGCGTCAGAACCAACCCGGCTAAAGCACCGATCAGACCAAATACCAACTCGTAAAGTAAGACTTGTTGAGGGACAAACGGTGGAATTCGAGATGCCCATCCACCGAATAACCACCCTATGTATCCAAATACGATCATCCCAAGAATGCGAAAAATAAATTCACCACTCATAAATGCTCCTTGTAACGTGCAAATAATGGATAATCATAGCATGGCTGAAGTGCCAAGTCAATCGGCTAAATTAGCTCTCATATAAAGTTGTTATAATGAATAGTACTTATGGCTAAGGTATTGGATAGCATTACATGACCGAACAAAAGACAACAATTCTTACTGACACTCTCAACCGTCCTCTGCGCGACCTGCGGATTTCCGTCACGGACCGCTGCAATTTCCGGTGCATTTATTGTATGCCAAGGGAAATCTTCGGGTCAGATTATCAATTCCTGGAACGTAGTCAGATCCTTACCTTCGAGGAGATCGCCCGTCTTGCGCGTATTTTCGTCGGGCACGGCGTTCGTAAGATCCGGCTGACCGGTGGCGAGCCGCTTGTGCGCCGGGATCTGCACCAGCTCGTCTCCATGCTGGCCACCATACCTGACCTGGATTTGACCCTCACCACCAACGGATCACTGCTGACCAGGCAAGCGCAGGCTCTGAAAGATGCCGGGCTCAATCGGGTGAGCGTGAGTCTCGATTCACTGGATGATGCCATATTCAAGGCAATGAACGATGCGGATTTTCCGGTCCAGAAGGTTTTGGAGGGAATGGATGCTGCCGCTGCTGTCGGTTTGACACCGATCAAAGTGAATATGGTGGTCAAGCGCGGCCTCAACGAGTCCAGCATCCTGCCGATGGCCCGTTTCTTCCGTGAGAAGGGCTATATCCTGCGCTTCATCGAATACATGGATGTGGGACACACCAACGGCTGGCGGATGGATGATGTGGTTCCGGCCGCGGAAATCATCAAAATGATCAATGCTGAAATACCGCTGGAACCGCTAAACCCGAACTATCCGGGAGAGGTAGCCGAGCGCTGGCGCTACAAGGATGGGAGCGGCGAGATCGGTGTGGTGGCCTCGGTAACGCAGGCGTTTTGCCGCACCTGTAACCGTGCCCGGCTCTCAGCCGAAGGCAAGCTGTACACCTGCCTGTTTGCCGTCAAGGGGCATGGCTTTCGTGATTTGATGCGTGGTGGCGCGACTGACGATGAAATCTCGCAAGCGATTGCGCGTGTGTGGGGCAAACGCGGCGACCGCTATTCGGAACTTCGCTCTGAAAACACGATTTCCTTGCCCAAGGTGGAGATGTCGCACATTGGAGGATGAGGAAACTCATTCTGGTAAACTCGCGTTGTATTTCTGTTACCTTCACGTTCGTCCGCTAAAAATTCGCAGTATCTGAAGTTCAAGCCCTGGATATGATGTCTAAATCTGAAATTGGAGGGTAAATGCTTTCATCTAACGGCATTAAGGCCATCTTCTTTGACTTCGATGGTACGCTCCGTCACAGCGTTCCTGCGGGTGGCGATGTATTCAATGATTATGTAAAAACCCTGGGTCTGCACGTGAACCATGAGGACCGCCTGCGCGCCATGCGCTGGGAACATCTCTACTGGGCGAATTCGGTTGACTTGCGCGATGACCTTCTGGCGCATTCTGGAGACACTGAAAATTTTTGGATCGAATACAGCCGGCGGCGACTGGTTGTGCTTGGGGCTTCCCCGGCATGGGCGTTGGAATACGCCCCTAAAGTTTCCGTGCATATGGGAGAAGTCTATAAGCCTCAAAGTATTGTCCCTGATGATGTGCGTAACGTTCTTCCCGAACTAAAACAGGCAGGCTACATGATGGCGGTGGTGTCCAATCGCGATAAGCCTTTTCAGGAAAGCCTGGAAACCCATGGTCTGAGTGAATTCTTTACGTTCTCCCTGGCGGGCGGAGAGGTCGATAGCTACAAGCCTGAACCCCAAATCTTCCGACATGCTTTGCAACGCGGGAATGTGAGCGCCCACGAAACCATATACATCGGTGACAACTACTACGCGGATGTGGTCGGGGCGCGGCGCGCGGGACTTCGACCTGTTCTCTACGACCCGGAGGGGGTCTTCCCTGAAGCCGATTGCCCGACGATCAAATCCTTCGATGAGTTGAAATCTATCCTCAAAGTTATATAATAGAAGGAAATCATGGGGGTGATAAACTTTACTGTACGTGCGAAAGGAAGAACCTATGGCATGGGAGCGTAAAATGATGCGGACGATCCGAGTCCGCAATGAACAGAAGGTCGGCACACTGGCGCGTCTGCTGGCTGCTGTCTCGAGCATGGGCGCAAGCGTAGGCAGCATTGAGATGCTCAATGAGACTGCCCAATCCGTACTTCGTGATATCACTGTATACGCTGACGACACCGAACACATGGACAAGGTCATCGAAGCGATGCGTGATAATGAAGGCACACGCGTGCTGGAGATCCGCGATGAGGTGCTGGCGCTCCATCAAAAGGGCAAGATCGCCATCCGCTCGCGTTTCCCCATTGACTCAATTGCCACGTTGCGCCGCGTCTATACTCCGGGCGTGGCGGAAGTCTGCTTGAAGATCGCGGATGACCCCGAGCTGGCGCGGCTGTATACCAGTATCAGTCATATGGTGGCCATTGTTACAGACGGTTCTGCTGTGCTGGGATTGGGTGATATTGGCGCGGTCGCCAGCATGCCCGTCATGGAAGGCAAAGCCATGCTGATGGAAACGCTGGTTGGCCTTTCGGGCATGCCGATTTTGCTGAACACAAAGGATACGGATGAAATTGTGCGCACGGTATCAGCCATTGCGCCGACTTTCGCCGCAATTCAGCTGGAGGATATTTCAGCACCGCGTTGTTTTGAAGTGGAGGAACGCCTGCAGGCCATGCTCGATATCCCCGTGATGCACGATGACCAGCATGGGACGGCGGTCGTCAGCATTGCCGCGTTAACGGTCGGGGCGAACCGGACCGGCGTGGACATCCATGAAGCCGTCATTGGGCAAATTGGCCTGGGCGCAGCCGGGAACGCGATCGGGAAGATGATCATGCGTCTTACCGGCAACCCGGTTCTGGGCGTCGATATGAGCGAGGATGCAGTGGAGCGTTTCGGGCGCGTAGGCGGGAAGAAATCCAGCTTGAGGGAGATCATGTCCGAGTGTGACATCGTCATTGCAACGACAGGCGTCCCCAACCTCATCAAGCCCGAAATGGTTCGTAAGGGTCAGCTCATCTTCGCGCTTTCCAACCCGAACGCGGAGATCGACCCCGAAGTGGCGCTTTCGCACGGTGCCGCGTTTGCCGCGGATGGAAAATCTGTCAATAATGTGCTGGGATTCCCCGGTATCTTCCGCGGGGCCGTGGATGCGAA
>DASWKT010000107.1:0-3964 GCA_036396515.1 Anaerolineales bacterium
TTCTCGAATTGTGAGCGCGGCGTCTCGGGATTTTGTCGAATGCGAAGTACCATAGCGAGAATGCCAATACCCGACATCACTTCGATGAACGAGTCCACGCCGAAGCCGAAGAGGGTGAGAGTCTCATCGCTGATGCCGAAGAAAATGGAAATCAGCCCTTCAAGCAGGTTGTAGAAGATCGTGAAGAGTGCCAGCCAGAGGGCATATGACCAATATTTGGTTGTAGTGGTTTGAGATAAAATCGCCATTAAGGCTCCCAAAGATATTTGCCGCAGAGACTCGGAGGCTCAGAGCAAACCTTCCTAATAAATCTCCGTGGCTCTGGATCTCCCCTGGCACCGCCCGTGATTTGCTTAGCAAATCAGGCAGGTGTGTGGCTGATTCATTCCCTCAACAATTCTCTCAACGCACCCAATAATAAAGTGACATTTTCTTTTCGGCTCGAATAGCCCATCAAACCAATCCGCCACACCTGATCCTTGAGTGAACCAAATCCGGCCGCGATCTCAATGTTATATTCATGGAGCAATCTCGCACGGACTTGATGCGCATCAACTCCTGTGGGCACATGTGCAGTTGTCAAAGGTGGGAGGCGATACTCTATTGGGATGAATGGCCGCGCGCCGATTTCTTCGAGCCCCTGCCAGAGCATTTCAGAGTTTACGCGGAAGCGCGCGATGGCGTTTTCAAGTCCTTCTTCTGTGAGCAGGCGGAGGCCCTCGGTCAACGCGTAATGCAAACTTGCGGAGGCCGTGTGATGATAGGCGTGTCCGCCCATCCAGTAATTGGCATAGTTTTTCAGGTCAAGGTAAAACGAAGCAACTTGTGTTTTCCGATTTTCGATCTTCTCCTGGGCGCGCGGTCCAATCGTGATGGGAGCCAGGCCCGAGGGTGCGCCGAAATTCTTCTGGCTGGCAGAGTAGGCCGCATCCACGTTCCATTCGTCAATTTTGAGCGCAATTCCGCCAAGTGAAGTGACTGTATCCAACAGGAACAACGCGCCATTCCTGTGAACTGCATCTGCAATCTCCCGGACGTGTAATTGTTCCGCGCCGGTGGATGTCTCTGCGTGAACAATGCCAAAGAGTCGATATTTCTTTTTGCTCAAGGCAGTTTCGATCTCTTCCACCGTAAATATCTCCCCAAGCGGACGGGTGATGCGGTCAACCTTGCCTCCGACGCGTGTGGCGATGTCTGCAAGTCGTTCGCCAAAATATCCATGAATTGCGATCAGCACGTCATCACCGGGCTCGATGAGATTGACAAGCGCGGCTTCCATGCCGGATGTGCCTGTACCTGAGAGGGCAAAAGTCCATTTGTTATCGGTTTGAAAAACCGTACGAAGTAAATCCTGCTCTTCGACATATAAAGCCAATAGTTCAGGGTCGAGATGGCCAATGGTGGGCGCGCTCAAAGCTCGCATCACGCGCGGGTATGTCATGCTGGGCCCCGGTCCCAGAAGGATACGGGCAGAAGGATCAAATTTGGGATGAGCAGCCATATTTACCTCCAATTCCAATCCAGATTAGTTTACACCATAACATGATGACTAGGAAGATAAGAGGGATTCCCTGGGTTATATTACAATACGTACAATGAATAACTTTCAAAGGAGATTCGTATGAAAAGAATCATTATAGTCTTCATGGCTGTGCTTCTCGGCCTGGTGCTAACATCCTGTGGTGGGGGAGGTCCTACCACCACGATCAATGTAACGATGACCGATTTCCAATTTACGCCGAATCAATTTACTGTCCCTGCGGGGCAGGAGATCACTCTCAACGTAACGAACACAGGCGCAGTTGTGCATAACTTCATCATCATGAAGCTTGGCACAACTGCGGGCGCAACCTACGAAGATGATGATGACGCGAACGTATACTGGGAGGAGAGAGACATACAGCCGGGAGGCGATTTCAGCGTGACCTTCACTGCCCCAACGGAACCCGGTGAATATGAAGTGGTTTGCAGGACGGAAGGTCATATCGCCTCAGGGATGATTGCGAAGTTAACGGTTGTTGCGGCTGAATAAAGTATCGTCCCGCAGGCTTATTGCAGTGATTGACTTCACTCAGCCTGCGGGATGTTCTATGAGATTATGGAAAAGCCGTTAATTACGAGTTTGAGCAATCCGCTTATCAAACAGGCGCGCGCGTTGCGACAGAAGAAAGCGCGGCTGGAGAGTGAATCCTTCCTTGTGGAGGGCATCCACCATGTCGGCGAAGCAGTCGCTGCCGGCTGGCACGTGGAATCGGTGCTCTATGCGCCAGACTTGTTAACAAGCAATTTTGCACGTGACCTACTCTCACGCCTCAAGATTACGCCTCAGCCTGTTTCCGCACAAGTGATCGAATCCTTGTCGGGTAAGGACAACCCGCAGGGAATTCTTGCGGTTGTTCATCAGAAGAAGACACAACTCAAGGAGCTCAGATCATTAGTCTGCGCGGCCGCGATCGTGTCTGCGCAAGACCCGGGCAACGTCGGGACGATCCTCCGTACCCTGGATGCCGTCGGTGCGGATGCTCTTTTCCTGCTCGATCGCGGTGTGGAGCTCTATCATCCGACCACTGTCCGTGCCAGCATGGGTACGATATTCTGGAAGCCGGTCATCCAAACCCCATTTGACGAATTTGTTCGGTGGTCCCAGGAAGGGAATTATCAATTGATCGGTACATCTGCACAGGGAGATGTGGAATATCAGACCTTTGTCCCAAATCCTCTCTGGATACTGGTATTGGGGAATGAACAAAAGGGACTTTCACCGGAACAGACAAACGCTTGTGATGTGACAGTCTCCCTGCCGATGAAGGGACGGGTCAGTTCGTTGAATCTCGCGGTCGCGGCGGGGGTGTTGTTGTATCAGTTCACGCAAGTGGTGGTCAAATAAGATCCTTCGAGATCACTCAACCGCCGAAGCGTCCTATCGAGACCAAGATAAAATACAAAAGCCTCCTCGATGGAGAAAGCTTTTGTCGGGGTATCAATAATAGGCTTAGGTGGACGCCTTAGAACTCATCCTCATCGTCTTCCCATAAATCATCGTTGTCGTCATCCACATCCTCTTCCTCCCACTCTTCTGATTCCTCCTCCTCCCATTCTTCATCCACCGCGGCTTCATCGCTCGGAGAATAAGTGTTACAGCCGGTGTCTGGGTCGATTTCCACCGCGGCAGCGCTGCAATAACCTTCATCAAGAAATATACAATCCAGGTAATGGCATTTAATACGGGGCATTCTCTCCTCCTGAGACTAGGGTTGTCTGACCACTCGAATGACCGCAAGGATAAAAATAATAGTCATTGTGGCCTGTGATGCGATACAGAACGGGCAATATGCTTTGATAAGGGCAATTTCTAGAAAGATCAAATACAAGGTGAAAAGGAAGCCTGTGAGCGACAATCCGAAAAGGAGCATGGTTCCGTTTTGCTTGAAGAAGCCCGGATTTCGTTCGAACAGCAGCACAGCCAGGATTGCCGCATATCCGAGGATGCCGAACACGGCCACCGGAATGCCGTATAGTTCAGAATAGCGGCTGGCATTCACCACCGAACAATCTTTGGAGCCGATGCACATGTTGTCATTGGATGTGATTTTGTAAATGGTCATATAAACGGAAACCAGCAGGCCAATGATTGCGAGCGCAATGAGTGTAATTTCACTTCTTGACAGCCGTCTATCCATATCTCCTCAGAGCAACCAGGCGTTTACTTCCTCACCAGCAGGCACGCATTTTACACCAGCGGGGATAATAAGTAAAGCGTTTGCTTGTACGAGTGAATGCAAATTGCCCGAACCCTGATGTCCCGTTAAACGAGCGATAAGGACCCCGTTCTCTTCCCGGACTCCGGCACGCAGATAGCTTTCCCGCCCATCGGAATCGATCTGCTCCGCGCATTTCACGCGGACCGTTCGTCTGACTGCGGTTTCCATGCCACCCAATTGCCCGATGGCGGCGCGTACGAAAA
>DASWKT010000108.1:0-2554 GCA_036396515.1 Anaerolineales bacterium
AATTTTTTGCTCAAGACCCTTCCAGCATAATCCTGATCAGACCTGGCAGGCTTTTAGGAGCCTGTCGGGTCTTTTTCTAATTAACGGCAGTTTTTGGCAGTATTTTCTCTAGTATTGGCAGTCCGAAAATGCGAAAGTGGGGACACCAAAGGAGATCGCCATGTTCACTCGAAAAATCTTAAGCATTGGTTTGGTTGTGATAGTCCTACCTGTTCTGTGGGGGCTCCACGCGCCCCTGGCTTCCATGATGCAGTGGTTTAGTGACCGGGAAGCCGTCAGCCAGGCAATTCAGAACTCTGGCTTATGGGGACCTGTAATTCTCTTCGTGTTATTCGTTCTGCAGACCTTTATCGCTTTCATTCCTGGTCAGGCCCTGATGATCGCCAGCGGGTACATCTACGGATTCACAGGGGGATTCCTCATCACATGGTTAAGTCTTGTGGCAGGCGGTCAGATGGCGTTTTGGCTTGCCCGCCATTATGGACACCGCTTCGCAGAAAAATGGATTTCTCCCGCGATTTTGGACCGCTGGAATAAAAGCGCGGCAGGTCAAGGGATTGGCTTTTATGCAATTACCCTCGTTCTGCCTCTCTTCCCAAACGATGCCATGTGCTACGTGGCTGGGCTGGGGCGCATCTCTGGTCAACGGTTTCTGATTGCCAATCTGCTGGGACGCGGCATGGCCAGCTTCATCACTGTATTGGTTGGGGCATACGGATCGCAGATCCCCATGCAGGTTTGGGTCGGCTTAGGCGTGCTTATCTTATTGGGACTCCTTGGCTGGCAGACTGCAAAGAGGGTTCCAAACCCTTTTGTCCAGGGAGGTAGCAATGTCAACGCCTGAGTTCATTTTCAAAAACATACGAACGAATTAATAAACCATACTACTTATTGATCTCATAAAGAGAGTTATTATGCGCATCGTATACCTTACTCAATCCTATCCCCCGATGATCAGCGGCGCAGCGCTCTTCGTTCAGCAGGTTGCTGAAGCCATGACTCAACGGGGACATCAAGTCCTGGTGATTGCTGCAAGCGATAGAGATCATCCCTATCTCGTGCAAAACGGCAATCTTACTGTCCTGCGCCTGCAATCCATCTATAACCCCATGCGCGTCGGTCAACGTTTTCTCCTCTATCCGCGCCGCGAAGTGATGAAGGCCCTGCACGATTTTCATCCCGAAGTCATCCATGTCCATGAACCACTGCAAATTGGCTTGCTTGGCATCGAATATGCAGCACGGGCAGATATTCCCAGCATCCTGACCATACATCAGCTCCCCTCGTTTGTTGCGAGTTATCTCCCAAATCTCTTCAAGGCCTATGTTGAAACCGTTCTCTGGGCGTATGCGCGCTGGCTTTCGCAGAAGTTCACATCCATCCTCACACCTTCACAAACGATTTCGACCCTGGTGACCGAAATGACTGGGCTTCCAGCAAACACGATTGGCTACGGGATGGATTTGCATACCTTTCGCCCGCTGCTTTCCTGCGACGAGGATATTGCTATCCGTCAAAAATGGGATCTGCCTCCAGGCGTTCCCATCCTGCTCCACGTAGGACGATTGGATGCCGAAAAACGTGTCGACCATATCATCCATGCCGCGGCGCGGACCTTGAAAGAGACGGATGCTCACTTGCTCATCATCGGCGACGGGACTCAAAAACCTGCATTGATAAAACTGTGCAAATCACTTGGAATCACAGCCCGCGTTCATTTCCCTGGCTATATTTCCAAGGAAGATGGCCTACCAGAGATTTATCGAATAGCGAGCCTCT
This sequence comes from Anaerolineales bacterium, assembly GCA_036396515.1. GTDB lineage: Bacteria > Chloroflexota > Anaerolineae > Anaerolineales > Villigracilaceae > Defluviilinea. The sequence continues at coordinate 1,780 of DASWKT010000108.1, forward strand.
TCGTCACCGCATCAGAAATTGAGACGCAGGGTATCGTCCTGCTCGAAGCGGCGGCCAGCGGATTGCCCATCGTCGCTGTGCGCGCCACTTGCATCCCTGAGATTGTTCACCATGGAATAAATGGCTATTTGGCCGAATCCGCCGATTTCAATGGATTAAGCAATGGAATGAGCATGCTCTTGAAAGATCCCCAAAAAGCGAAGCTAATGGGAAGGGCCAGTCTTGCCCTGGCGGCAAAGCATGACCTACATTACACAAATAACGCCCACGATCAGTTATACAGCCAATTGGTACGACAGGTACGAACACAAAGAGTTGAGGCAGAGACCGGTTTTCCATATCGCTTCTGGAAGCGTATGAAGGCATGGACAAGTTTTAGCAAATGATCTCATACGGATAACCGCGCACTTCCCAGTCCTTGCCTTCTGCTGTACCCTTCACTCTGACGGACAGCAGCTTTGCGGGCACTCCTGAATTCGGGATCCAGATGCGATCTTTGATCGGAAGGATAAACAACCCTCTGTCATCACCAACGGGCGTGAAGGTTTCATTTGGCTGCTGCTTGAAAACGGACAAATTCAAGAGCGTGCAAAGTTCATTTGTGAGCGCGAATACATCTTCCGATGGTAAGCCGATCTCGCTGACTTGCAGGATTTGTCTGCTATCAAAGTCGCCTTCCACGACATTCTTCAAATTATGCCGGGCGATGAATTCAAGGACATTTCCAGCCGCGTCCTTGAAATAAACGGAGTCTGAATTCCAGCTTTCTGACTCG
>DASWKT010000109.1:0-2860 GCA_036396515.1 Anaerolineales bacterium
TGGCTCTGGGGAGAGTACGTTGAAGTTACGGGAAGTTACTGGGTCGTGTCGAGTGTCACACCGCCGGCCACAGCAACAAACCCGCCACCTCAGACGCCAGTCATAGTGAGATATGAATTCTTCTGCAGCAGTGTGACCGGCAAAATGGAGATCACGATCATCTGGGCAGATAGAGCGACGAATGAGACCGGCTACCGCCTCATCCGCAATGGAGAGCTGGCCGCCGACTTACCAGCCGACTCCACCACTTATACAGATTCCGTCGACCTAACTGCGGGCCAGAGCGCGTCGTACAGAATTGAAGTGTTCAATGCCTCGGGCTCTGTAAGCAGCTCCACAATTAATGTTACATGCTGAATAATAAGGTCTTGCAGATATACTTTGCAAGACCTTTTGAAATCGCTCTATGCTCTTGGTGGCTTGAGCGTTGACTTAATTACGCTTCCAACTGCTCTTTGATTTTCTTCGTCTGCTTACCTCGCTCTTCAGTGCCGAGGATGCGTTTGCGGATGCGATATGATTCAGGCGTGACTTCCAGCAGTTCATCATCAGCCAGGTATTCGATCGCTTCGTCGAGAGACATTTGCCGGGGCGGCGTGAGGCGGATCTCCATATCGCCGCGTGAAGCGCGCACGTTGGTCAAGTGCTTCTTTTTGCAGACATTGATCGGCAGATCCACAGGGCGGGCATTTTCACCCACTACCATTCCTTCGTACACCTCCACACCCGGGCCATAAAACAACACGCCGCGCTCTTCCGCAGACTTCAAGGCGTAGGCTGTCGTTGTACCTGCCTCCCACGCGACCAGTGAGCCGGCTTGGCGCGTGTTCATCGCGCCTGCCATTTCATCGTAGCCGTGGAAAATGGTGTGCATCACTCCCGCGCCTCGTGTGGAGGTCAGGAACTGGTAACGGAACCCTAGCAGGCCGCGCGTCGGAACGATGTAGATCAAACGCGTCGTGCCTTGACCCGAGTCCTGCATGTTCATCATCTGGCCGCGCCGCCCTCCAAGCATCTCGACCACAATACCGACGGTCTCATTGCTTGTCTCGATATGGACTTCTTCGTACGGCTCGAGCAGCGCCCCATCATCTGCTTTGTGATAGATGACCTCGGGACGCGAGACCTGGAATTCGTATCCTTCGCGGCGCATAGTTTCAATAAGAATGCCAAGATGCAACTCGCCGCGGCCTGAGACTAAAAAGTTCTCAGCCGATGCAGTTTCTTCCACGCGCAATGCGACATTCGTGCGCAGTTCTTCAAAGAGACGCTCGCGCAATCTGCGCGAGGTTCCCCATTTTCCTTCTTTGCCTGCAAAGGGCGATGTATTCACACCGAACGTCATACGCACGGTCGGCTCCTCTACTTTGATGGTTGGCAATACGATGGGATCGTTGGGGTCGGCCAAGGTTTCGCCAATTCCGATTCCCTCCAGACCCGCAAGTGAAACAATGTCACCTGCACTGGCTTCTTCAATCTCAATTTTGTTCAGACCCTGGAATGTGTAAAGATACTTGGCGGATTCCGCCAGATTGCGTCCATCCGTGGTCAGGCGCGCCAGGCGCTGACCGGCTTTGATCTTACCGGCGAAGACACGCCCAATAGCAGTCACGCCTCGATAATCATCGTAACCAAGCATGGTGACAAGCAGTTGTAAGGGCGCCTCGGGGTCCACTTTTGGCGCAGGGATATGGCGCAGAATAACATCGAACAAAGGCTGGAGATCGGGTCCGGTTTCTGGTAAAAGACCTGCTTTTCCAGCAGTGGCTTGAGCATAGACCACAGGAAAATCCGCCTGTTCTTCTGTCGCGCCCAGTTCGATGAAGAGGTCAAATGTTTCGTTGAGCACACGCCCAGGTTCGGCGTCCTTGCGATCGATTTTGTTGATGACAACAATCGCCTTGTGCCCCATCTGAAGCGCTTTTTTAAGTACGAAGCGGGTTTGAGGCATGGGGCCTTCGGCAGCATCCACGAGGAGCAAAACACCATCCACCATGTTCATGACACGTTCGACTTCACCGCCGAAATCCGCATGGCCGGGCGTATCCACGATGTTGATCTTGACAGGTTTATTCGTGGTGGGATCAACCAATGTGATGGCAGTGTTTTTGGCAAGGATGGTAATGCCGCGTTCGCGTTCGAGGTCATTTGAATCCATCACGCGCTCGGCGACTTGCTGGTTCTCGCGGAACGTGTGTGATTGGCGCAGGAGGCCGTCCACGAGGGTGGTCTTGCCGTGGTCAACATGCGCGATGATGGCGATATTACGGAGGTCAGTTCGTTCGATTTGCATTTGTTACACCTGATTTCAAATGTCATTGCGAGCCTTCGGGAAGCAATCTCATAGTACTCGGAGATTGCCACGCTCACTGTGTTCACTCGCAATGACACACAATTTACACACAAAAACCCCCGACGGGGAGGCCGAGGGCTTTTTCTTCAACAAGATAAATCATTCGGCGTGCGGGATGTATTCTATCAGATTGTTTGCAATTTGGGCAGGGAATGTTATAATCCAGCCATTATGCGATACGAACGTTCAAGTAACAGCACTTTACATATCGGTGTGCGTGGATTTATCCGCGAGGGGCTTCCTATAAACGCGCCTGTTGCTCGAAGATAGTTCGTTCTATTTTTCTTTCTTACGCCGCAGGTTGCCCCTGCGGCGTTTTTGTTTAATATGTTACCTGTCATTTTGAGCCGCGCAGCGGCGACACTTGCACCTGCCTGCACACTTGCCCCGGGTGTGGTCTCCGACCATGCCGGGGAGTGCAGGTGAGAATTTCCGCTGGAGGGAGACTCTTCGCTCCGCTCAGAGTGACATATTACAATGGAGTAATCATGATTTCAATAACTGTTT
>DASWKT010000110.1:0-2378 GCA_036396515.1 Anaerolineales bacterium
AGTCCCTCTTTATCGAGTTTGCGGATGGAGTCCAGCGCTTCTTCCTTTGTAAGTAATTCAAGGCTGAACGAATCATCCAATGCATCCATAAGTTGCTTATCCATCGTCAAGCCATAGCAATAACGGGCGTTCATATTACCAGTAGTTACGCGGCGGCAAACGCAGGGAAGTCTCACGGCGCCTTGCACCATGTCAAAGAGCTTTTCCACATCTTCAATGGGCACTACCTGTCCGTAGTGATCCTGTTTCTGCGCGTGTGTCAGGATGGGCTTTGCTAGTTTCATGAGCGGCGTTCTGCGGATTTTGTCCAGTTGCTTGAGGCTCGCAGGCACACGGGTGTGGAATCCGTTCAAGAATTCGGCTGCATATTTGCGCCGGTCCTTTTGATCCAGTAATTCGATCGAGTAATTCTCCATCGTTAGGTACCACTTCTTCCCCTCTCCATGCTGGGTGCAAAATTCACACATGCAGTCCTCCTTTGCGTTTTAAACAGTATAGCTACACCCTTTAGAGTCTCATAGTGACATTGTTCCATAATTCCGGCTCAAAGGCATCGTTCGGGCCAATTTTATACTTTATAATGCCATTCAACTTTTATGCTCAATTACTTCCGCGTCAAGAAACAGCCTGAACAAGTTGTGCCCGATCTGGGGGCGATTTCCATCTCTCTGCTGGAACGCGATGCGGCGCTCCCGTTTACCATTCGACAACTGAATAACCTGCCCGAGAACGTCAAGCGGCGCGTGTATCGCGGACTCATTCCCCCTGCCCTGCTGGCGCGCTTTGGCGTTGACCCTATTCAATGGACAGGTGCAAACAAAGAACCGATGGTCTTCCTCAAAGCAGAAGAGAACAGTGAAAAAGTCTTGATCACCGCGCGCAATTCGCCCGATCCCGCCGATGAGTTCTTCGCGCTCGAATTTGCCGACAATTCGCTTAACGGCATCGAGCTGAATCTCATTGTTTTGAATGACCCTACGGCGCCGCGCTTCTCCATTGACCAGACGGAAGACGATCAACCTACTATGTTCGGAACCTTGAAACGGAATTTGAAGGCCGAAGAGGCAGCCATGCAGGCGGGATTGGCTCCGGGGCAAGTCCGCGCCGGGCTGGGTGGTTCTCGTATCGTCTTTGAGCAGATCGATACGTTCCTGTCCATGCTGGGACACCGCGCCTATTTTCTCGAGCCGCTCACATACGCGTCCGCTTGGGTGTTTGAGCGGCGCGGGTTTGCGTATGTGCGTGGTCACAAACTGATGGATGACATCCAGCGCGAGTTTCAGGCAGGTGGCGCGCTCTACAAAAGCCTGGATGATGGATCCGCTTTTCGGACACGGGATCAGGCCCACACGGTGCGAGGCCGCGCCTGGGCAATCCATGATGGGGTCCTGGAAGCGCTCGACCTGCGCTGGGATAAGATCCGCATGGTCAAGCAGATCGGGCGGCACGCGGGCGTCGAAACATTCCCAAAGGCTGTATACTAGGAGTCAGCATGGCATCCACTCATCGCATCACGCGGGCCGCTTATCTTGAATCGCTGAGAGATTTTCGTGAGTTCATCAAGGAGCATTGCGCAGGCGTTCCCGCCGTCACAGATGAAGTCCTATATGACGTGCAGCTGGCAGTGGATGAGGCCTGTACGAATATCATCACACACGGCTACGCGGATATGGATCCGGGCTCGGTCATTCTGGATCTTGAACTTGAACCCAATCGATTGATCCTCTCCCTCACCGATTTCGGTCACTCATTTGAGCCAGGCAATGCCGGGGTCTCGGACATTGACGCCTCCATTGAAGAACGCGAGCTTGGCGGCTTCGGCTTGTTCTTGATCAACCAATCCATGGATGAGGTGGATTATCGGGTCACAGAAGATGGGAACACAATGGTTTTGACCAAATATCTCAGCAAGGCATCTGAAGGAGAAGGATGAACACAGACATCAAACATGAGGATAACATCACGATTGTGGCTGTGAATGGAAGTGTCGACGCGCTGACCGCGCCCGATCTCGCACGGGCCATCGTTGATGAGATTGCAGAGGGTCATGTATATCTGGTGGTCGATCTGACCGGCGTAGAGTTTATGAGCAGCGCCGGGTTGCGGACGTTGCTGGGCGCGGTGAAGGAGACGCGCAGTCAGGGCGGTGATTTGCGGATTGCATCTACAAACCCTGGAATTGATAAGCTATTGAAGATGTCTGGCTTTCATAACATTGCCAAGGTCTTTACCTCGAACGTGGATGCTGTCGCGAGTTTTGGGCCGTAAGTACAGGAATGTCCCGCAGGGTTTCCGCGCTGAAGGTTTGTACTCAGGGAGGACCTGCGGGACGGTGATGATACAGGTCAATGATTTATGGTTATCAAGAAAAAGAAGAT
>DASWKT010000111.1:0-5632 GCA_036396515.1 Anaerolineales bacterium
TCAATTCGGCACAGTTGGTTCGCCACTTGGGACGCCCAAGAAGCCGGGCGGTTCCGTCGGCGCAATCGAATTCAGTAAATCTCTGGGGCTGAATACATTCGAACTCGGTTGGGTGCAATCGGTGCGCGTGACCGAAGTCACCTGCGCGGCGATCAAACAAAAGGCTGAAGAGCATAAGGTCTCTTTGAGCGTCCATGCACCCTATTTTTTCAACTTGAACGCAACCGATGAAGAGTGGCCCAAGTCCCGAAAACGCCTGATGGACGCGGCGATCTGCGGCAACCTGGCGGGCGCGACAGATATTATCTTCCATCCCGGCTCGTATTTTGGCAACGACCGTGTTGAAGTGTTGAAGGTTGCCATCCCGCGCTTGCAGGGCTGTGTGGAGGAACTCCGCCAGGCAGGTAACCCTGTCACGCTGCGGCCTGAAACAATGGGCAAATCTGCCATGCTGGGCTCGCTGGAAGATACGATTGAGATGAGCAAAGCCATCGAAGGCGTCCAGCCCTGCATTGACTTTGCCCACCTGCACGCGCGTCCAGGCGATGGGACGATGAACACGTATGACGAATGGTCTTCCCTATTGAAATCTTATCAAAAAGCGCTGGGAAAGAAAGCCCTGAAGCGTTTGCACATCCACCTTTCAGGGATTGAGTATGGGCCAAAAGGGGAGAAGAACCACCTGAAACTGGAGGAAGCCGATCTTGATCTCAAGTCCCTCTTCCGCGCGCTAAAAGACTTTGGCTGTGCGGGCAGAATCCTTTGTGAAAGTCCCATCATGGAAGAGGATGCACTAAATATGAAGAAAGCCTGGATGAAAGTGAGTGGGGAAAGAGAGTGAGATGTAAGAAGAAATGAAACTGCGGGCGAAAGTCCGCAGTTTTATTTATCTTCACCCTTTGAAGAAACGGGCCACTTGCTGTATTGCTCCCATGAGGCACCCGGGTGACTCCGGCGCGGGTGTCGGTTCGGGAGCAGGTGATGGTGTGGGCGGTGGGGCAGGTTCAGGCTCCGGTTCGACCGCAAGCGGTTCAAATAACTTTCGGTCTTTGTTGGCATCAGAACCCTCCAGTGAGGTGTTTGGGGATACTCTTGTGATGGCAATAATGCGCGCAAACCTGCATAGAATTCACGATATGTCGCATTTGGGTTTTGCTTGATGACGCGAAGCGCCAACGCTGTCATGGCTCCATTGGGACGCCCGTCAAACTCGGCATCGTATGAATATTCACTGTCGCTGCAGCCTGTGACAAGGATCTCAGGCATGTCTGTTTCAGGAAGAAGGAACGATCTGCGAGCCATCCTGCCAGCGGTCGAAACAGTTGAAGGAACAAAACGCGGGATGGCTTTTTCTCCTGCTATTCTTGTGACCGATCCTGAAAAACAACTGTCACTGATCACAAGGAGCGTGGCTTGCGGACGCATGCCCTGTAGGATGACACGCAATTCATCATCGATAACTGTGCCATCATAGAGGTAAATGGCTTCATCATACGGATCACCTTCATCGCTATTGGCATCCAACGTTTGCGTGCCATGACCGGAATAAGTAAAGACAGCTATATCGCCGGCGTTCGTTGCATCCACCAATCCCTGCAGCACCGCTTTGACATTTTTCCGTGTGGCCTGTGAATCAAGCATCAAGCTGACATCAAATCCTAACCCTTGCAACAAAGCAGACCAATCCATTGCATCATTGACGCAGCCCTTCAAGTCGCTAAAGATACCAGGATAGTTATTGATACCAATACAGACAGCTCTTTTCATGCCTGTCTCCTGTTCGTAGTTATGGACAACTGCTTTTGTACCAAAAGACTGTTTTCATTATCGCGCAAAACAGTGCATATGGCACGCCGACTTTCGTGTGTATCTATAGATCATCCACCGGCGTTCTTCCATCCATCCAATTCAATTCACTGTCGAGCATAAATTGGGCCGGCCAGCTGAATGGATTGTCCGTCCAGAGTTGGAAGGTTTTGATCTTCTCGTAAAAGGCTGCGATGTTTTCCATTATTGGCGATTCATTCAGGGTTTGAATACAGGCCAGTAAATCTGATGGCTTGTCCTTTGCCTGTTCCAAAACTTTCAAAAACCACTTGTGGTATGGATAGAGCATCTCATTATGGGCAAGGATCAAGCGCCCACCAAATAAAATTAGCTTACTGACGGATGTTCCCAGCAAATATTGATTTCGTTTTCCCAGCGCTTCGCCACAATACCAGTGCCAGGCTTCGAGCTGTGCATAAAAGCGTTTGATTCGTTCAGCTTTCTCCGCGATCGGATATTCAGCAATCCTGCAAATATCTTCTTCAAATCCCTCTATTTTGCTGAACAAAACCTGACTTCCTTCAAAAGCAAACCTCGCGGGTTCACTCCCTTTTGCCAATACCTGCTTCACGAAATTCAAACTTAAATACTTTCCATCCACATATCCACCCTCGTAGGTGCACAACTCTTTATTGTAAAAATGGATGTCTCCCTTTTGAGATCTTCGTAGATGGTTCTCATCCGAAACCAAGATCATAATGTCAACATCAGATGTCCGGCTTTCGAAGCCATGTGCGATGGAACCGCTTAGCAGCAGGGCCAGCACTTCGGGATCGTCCCGGAAATATTCTGTAACGTTCTGTATGGATTGGGTGTGATGGGGGTGCATATGATTTTCCTCAGCTAGTATTTTCGTTTATAGAGATGTCCCTGCTCGCCTGATTTTGTAATGCTCTTTACCGCTTGCATGCCAAGCTTCTTTATCATTCTTATGCTGTTTATGTTTTCATCTGCAATGAAGATCTGGTAATCCTTGATTTGAAGGTCGGTTTCAATATGGTCAATGATGGCTGAACAAGCTTCCTGTGCATACCCTTTCTGCCAGTAAGATCTTCTGAAATAATAACCAAAATCTTTGATCCCGTCTTCGTCTCGTAAGCCAACGACACCGATCAATTCATTCGTTGTTTTCAGCGCCACAGCATATCTGACAAGTTCACTATCTTGCCTGCGGAGGATATCTGCCAGCCAGTTTTGAATTTCGACCTCTGTCATTGGCCTGCGAGGACCGATATATTGCATCACCTCTGCATCGGTGAGCATATCAATAAGGCCTGCCAGGTCAGTTGGCTTGAATTTCCTGATAATCAGCCTTTTGGTTTGGAGGATCACAGTTTTATTCTAACCGTCTTAGAGGAAAGTCCTATCATAAAAAAAGTGGATAAAAGTCATTAAGGAGAAAATGAAAAGAGTGCAGACTCTCGCCCGCACTCTTTTCAATTGAAAACTCTATCTTACGGCTGGTACAAAACGCGCACTGCCAACCAATCTAGCGAGAAGTCGCGCGAGTTGTTGCCAGCAACATCCGTGATACGAACGCGGAAGTTCGCGTCGGTGAAGTCACCGCTTGCCCATGTGCGGCTCCAGGTATCTGTTGTGCCGCCGAGCAGGTAGGTGGCTTCGCTTGTCGTCAGCGTTGGCGTGGACTTGACTACCGTCCATGTGGCGCCGCCGTTCCACGAAATCTGCACGCATAGCCTTGGCGCGCCTGCCGTGCCATCGACTCGCGCGTCGGCGCGGACCTCGATGCCTGTGATCGTCGCTCCACTTGGAATGCTGAACCCATAGTTCGAGAAGACATGCCTGTCCTTGCGATTACTGGTGCAGGATGTGTTTTTGTTCGTGCCGCTGTTATTATCAACAGCAAACAGGCCATCGTTCGCGAACGCATTGGATGGGTTGAGTTCATATCCGTTGTTATCGCCGGAGCCACTGGTCACAGGCGCGCTTGCCGATGCACCGATCAATCCTGTATCCACGGGTGGGACGCCGCCGCAATAGACTCCTCCCTTGCCTATTACATCATACGGGCAGTCCGCCTGCTCCAGCAAATACAGGATCGCGGCGCGGTTGCGGGAGGTCTCAGCAGGGATCACCTCATCAGGTGGATAGAAGCCGCCCTGCGCGGAAGTGCGCGGGTACATCTCGAACGTGTAGTTCAAGACGCCATGCACGCCATATAGCCAGTCGTTGATCGTGCCGTCCGTGATGTACAAATCGCTGGCCTGTTCGGGAGTATAGCCATTCGTTGCGGCCATGGCCTGGCCCATTGCAACCAGCACATCGTGGTCATCCTGCGTCATGTCGGCCGGGACATCCGTAAATGTATAACCATAGGGCCATAAGACCAGTTCCATATAGGTATGGAAATCAATCGCAACCGTGATTTGCTGTTCGCCGCCAACCACACGGGTATCTACAAAATCGCGTACGACTGCCGTCTCAGGCGCAGAGAACGCCGCAGAGCCCCGATAGGTTTCACTACTGGTTGTGCCACTGCTGCCACCGCAACATCCCCAGCGATAACCCCAGTTGCGGTTCAAGTCTGTGCCGATAAAGGAGGATCCCGCATTTGGCTGGCGGTTCTTTCTCCACGAGAGGTAGGAGCCCGTTGAAATATCGTACTCGCCGCCATCGGGATTCATGTCGAGCACCATCCAGATCTCCCGATTGTTCACCAAGTCAGTCACCTGTTGGGTCGTGCCATATTCATCTGTGAGCATCTTCAAGGTATAGAGCGCCATCTCAACCGTCAAATGCTCGCGGGCGTGTTGATGATGGGTAAACAATACTTCCGGCTCGTCTTCATCCGCTCCTACATTATCAGAAATCTTGCCAGCCCAGATTGTCCGCCCTTGATAGGAAGTTCCAATGTTTAAGAGTGAGAAGATGGCTGGATGATCGCTGGCGGCCTGCTGGATCTCCGCCACCATTTCTGCATAATCGTGATAATTCGAGTCTGCAGGTGGGAAGGCCAGTATCACTGCTTCGTCGGCGGTCGGTTCCGCTATGGAGAGCCCTAACTTTCCGATAGCCCTCTTCTCGCTGGGCGTCGCTTCGACGAGAACGTAATCATGCCCCACTTCCAGGATCAAGGCACCGGTCGCCGCCATCGCCGAGCGGGTCTGCGCGTCGAATACGTTATGAACAAAATAAACCTTCGTCTCTTCCGCCGCGCCCTGGCTTGCGGCCGGTTTGGCGAAGGCAAACGCCAACAAACTAACGATCGTTAATGCAATCCATGCGCGCACACGAAACCAGTTCATTGCTTTCATACGATTCTCCTTTTCCTCTGACGAATAAACGTGTTGAACGATGGAAAGTGATAGAGAAACTCGTTCGAGCTCACCTCCTAATTAGAAACGTCCCGCATGTAAATTAATTGATCTGGGTCATCGATCAAACCTGCGGGACGTTTTCATTACTAACGATAAAAATCTATCCATTGAAAAGAGAAGGATTCGGGCTTCTCCTGAGTCAAGGCCCTGGGCAATTTGATTTCAAGGTATTCCTGTTCAGGCTGGATATCCATCCACAACGGACTGGATGACATTATGGCGCGCTCATTCCCGTCAGACTGGATAAGGCTCTGTGTAACGGTATAAGACGTCCCAGAGGATGAAGCGCTGACCGTCGTCCTCCCATAGGTAAGCTTGAATCCTTCCAGTTTCTTGATGTGCAGGCGCAGGATGATTTGTGCGGGATAATTTCCCGAGAGGAACTCGATATCTGCCTCACCGATTCCGCCGGGGCTTTGAACATCGATCACGGTCGTCTTATCTTCGATGCTCAATGAAAGTTGATT
>DASWKT010000112.1:0-4870 GCA_036396515.1 Anaerolineales bacterium
CCTTTGACAACAGTTTTTCAGGCTTATGAGCGAATTCGTCCAAAGGGATTTCTTTCTCTGTCAAAGCCATAAGAGTTTCAGTCAATACCATATTCACGGGTGTCGGCACGTTGCACTTCTGTCCTGCTCGTACCACCGCACCGTGCAGATACTCCACTTCGCTCTTGCCGCGGGCGGAATGCAGATCAATGTGAAAGGAAGGCATTTTGGCACCACGGCCTGCCCCTGCCGCACGGCTGAGTAACGGCTTGGAAAGCCATAGGGGCAACGTTGTTGCGTATGCCAGGGCACGGACAGGTGTTCCGGGTAGATCTACAACTTCAAATCTCTGTGCTTCCATCACCGCCAGGCATTCACGCAGCATGTCAATCTCAAGCTTATATAAATCTTTATTCGCAAAGACCTCGCTGGCGGTCATATCCAGGATGGCAGAAGTCGGGTTGGCGAGGAGATTGGTCAACATCTTCGACCATTTCATGCTGGCGGCATTATTGAACAAGCGCGAGTTGAGATGGGCTCCGGCCAGTGCCGTGTCGAGTTTTTCGGAAAGCGGATGTCCCTTTGCGATGCCAATACCGCGCAGTTTCTCTAGCACAATATCCCCGGCAGCGCGGCGGCCAATGGCAGATGTCACCGTGCCATGGATTACCTTATCAGTACCTAGAGCCTTCGCGATAGCGGGTTCGTTATCGACGCCATTCGAGAGGCACAGAATAGGAGGCATTTTGTCTGCGAACGGTTTGATGCCTTCCAGGGCGGCTGAGGTGTCGTAAGATTTCAGAGCAAACAGAGCCACGTCAAACGGTCCGTAACGAAGCGCTTCCTCCAGTGAAGCGACAATGACGAAGGAAGATGGATCGATTCGAGAAGCATCCCTCACCTTTCGCCGTTTGTCCAGAGTCAGGTCGAGACGGAGTCCCCGTTCCCGCAACTCCTGCACCACCCCGGGTTGTTCTATAAAAACGACCTGATGACCTGCGAGGGCCAGACTTCCACCAATATATGTGCCAATTGCCCCGGCCCCAAAGGTTAAGATCTTCAGCTTGCCATTGAGAGGATCGGACGAATCAAATAATGCCACGGTACGTTCACTCGTATCTTAGGGATTTCAAATGCGCCCGATCATTCAGTGTATCAATCACCCAGCGATGCTGGGGCGGAAAATAGATCACGCGTGCGAAGGAGGCATTCTCAAAACGAAAACGCACGCCGGATGGGTCGGCATGCGGCGCAATGCCTACAATGGTATACATCAATTGATTGAGCATACCCCCGTGCGAGACAATCAGGTAACTTCCTGCAGATCTTCGCAATAGAGCCTGTAATGCCTGACCCGCGCGCAAGTACAGGGCCCAATCCCCTTCTCCAACCCCGCCAATGGCATCATAAGGTGTCGTGTAAGGAGGCCGTGGCTTTTTTCGGACTTCCTCGGCCGTGAGCCCTTCCATCTCACCGATATCTCTTTCCATCCAGATGGGATCATATTCAATCTTTACATTCAATGCCGAAGCGATGATCTCTGCCGTCTCTCTGGCCCGAATCAGGGTGCTGGTGACTGCCAGCTCAAATTTCAAGTTTTCAGATTTCCAACGCTCAGCCAAAGAACGCACTTGTGCGCGTCCCTTCTCTGTAAGTGGATAATCAGCCTGCCCCTGCCAGCGGGATTCGACATTTCCGATGGATTCGCCATGACGTAAGAAAACAAACTGAAAAACAGGTTTATCGGGCAACCTCACTTTTCTCCCTTCTTCAAGAGGTAGACCGGCCTGCGCTTGACTTCCTGGAATATATAACCAATATACACACCGATGAAGCCAAGCAATATCATCACCATACCACCGATCACAAGCGTCACTGACATGAGTGAGCTCCAACCTGCCACCAATTCGGATGAACGGCCTGTCAGCCAAAAGGAAAGCACATAGATGATCTGCGCTGCCGCAAGACAGAGCAAAATTCCTCCGAGTGTCATGCCGATATAAAGCGGTATGAGAGAAAAGGAAAAGATCGCATCCATTGCCAAACGGAACATTTTGCCAAATGAATATTTCGATCTGCCTGCCACACGTTTTGTCTCATGGTAGGGCAGAATCACACTACGATACCCCATCCACGAGATCATGCCGCGCAGGAAGCGATGATACTCCGGCATGGACTTCAACGCGTCTACTGCCTGCCTGCTCAGGCCGCGGAAATCCGCCGCGCCCGGCACAAATCGTGTCCCGCTGATACTATTGATCAAGGCATAAAAGCCTGCAGACATGATCTGTTTGGAGGAAAATGCCTGTTCTCCCTCTATCCGCTGGGCCTGGATAATGTCATAGCCCTGTTCAAACAATTCGATCATCTGTGGGATCATCTCAGGTGGGTGCTGTCCATCCCCATCCATGGAAATGACGAAATCGCCGCGCGAGGCATCGAGCCCTGCAGTCAGGGCAGCCTGGTGACCAAAGTTACGCGACAGCTCCAGTACAATGACACGTTTATCCTTACGAGCCAGCGCGGCAAGAGATGTAGGCGTATCGTCTGTGGAGCCATCGTCCACATAGTAAATATTGAACTTATGCGGTAGGGGATCAATTGTTTCCCAAATTTTGGTATACGTCTTTTCGACAACACCCGCCTCATTGAAAATCGGGATAACAAGGTCAATGTTCAATGCGGATTTTTTCGGGGACATTAAATTTAATTTTACCATGCCCATATCTGCTTCTATTTCCATTGCTCTCGCCGCCGTCCTCGACGGCGGTTGCTGACAATGCAGCGCCGAGGACGGCGCTGGGAGCGCGGTTGAAAGACGATATCAGTTAGAATTTAGGAAAGTCCCGCCATGTCCCATAAAAGTTAAAACTCAAACTCCCGGATGTTTTCAACCACCAGTTCCACATCACTGCCCGTCAACGCATTGTGAAAAGGCAAACGGATCAACTGGTCACTGACACGTTCCGTCACCGGGCAATCTCCCTGCCTGCCGCCAAACTTACCTCCCATCTCTGAGAGGTGCAGGGGAAGATAATGAAAGACGCTAATAATGCCGCGTTCGGCCAGGAATGCGATCAACTTCTGGCGCAGGTCCAGATCAGGCATGAGTACGTAAAACATATGATGAGGCTGTTCGCAGTGCTCTGGAACATATGGCAATTGGACCTCATGAGCCATAGCCCAATCTTTTAGCCCGGTATGATATGTTTCCCAAACCTGCTTGCGATGCGACTGGATCTTTTCACGCTGTTCGAGCTGGGCAAATAAAAATGCCGCGAGGATTTCAGACGGAAGATAGGATGAGCCAATATCCATCCAGGTGTATTTATCCACCTGGCCGCGGAAGAAGCGCGAGCGATTCGTCCCCTTCTCACGGATGATCTCGGCGCGTTCGACCAGGCCCGGATCGTTGATCAACAGCGCGCCCCCTTCGCCGCTGGTAAAGTTCTTCGTCTCATGAAATGACTGGGTTGCCATGGAGCCAAAGGTGCCCAGATATTTTCCCTTATACCTGCCGAACAAGCCGTGGGCGTTATCTTCGACCACAGGGATATTTCGATTCTCTGCAATCTCCATTATGGCATCCATTTCGCAGCCGACGCCCGCGTAATGCACAACGACAATCGCCTTCGCACGCGGCGTGAGCGCAGCTTCCAGCTTGGATTCATCCAGATTAAGGGTATCAGGCCGGATGTCCAGAAAGACCGGCCTGGCTCCACGCAGGACAAAAGCATTCACAGTCGAGACGAACGTAAAATCAGGAAAAATGACTTCATCTCCGGGTTGAATATCCAGCAAAATCGCGGACATCTCAAGCGCATGCGTGCAGGAAGTGGTCAGCAAAGCTTTGGGGATGCCAAGTTGATTTTCCAGCAAGGCATGGCATTTTTTGGTGAAGGGACCATCACCGGAAATATGAGCATTTTCAATGGCTTGCCGAATATATTCCAGCTCGTTACCCATCAGGATAGGATGATTGAAATCAACCTTCATTGTTCTCCAAAATCAAACCGCAGACCTGCGCGGCCCTATCTGCATCGAAGTGATGATCGTTGAACAGATTGATCACTTCACCTGCAAGTGTATCGGCGTGGGGAGCTGAGCCATCTGCCATAATCCCTGGGAGAGAGGCATAATGTGAACTGGCAAATAAGCCAGCTTCAAAGATAGCCTTTATGATCTCTGTTTTATTTTTGACACGAATATTAAACCGCCACCACTGATAATTCTGCGGTAACCGCACCTCTGGCGGAAGCCGGGAAGTATAGACTTCATTCAGCCTGGCGCGCTGGTCTAATGACATTTTCAAATAGCCCTCGATTCTATGACGATAATCACCCCATTCAGGAAGTATTCCATCTGTTTCCAGCCAGTCCATGTCCTGATATATAAATCGAACACCCTCCTGCACGGCCCGCTTATACAGCATCTCTATCTCATCGTGGTCATCTTTATTGTATGGTAATCTCGTAGGTTGATACGCCAGGTGATTCTTGATGAACGCGTAACCACCAAAGTGCAGATCCACGATTTTAGCGTAACCTGTGCTGTATAAAATCACATCGGCTGAAGATTGAGCTTCAAATTCCGGGATGCACAGGCAACGATCATCCACGATGAGCAGTTCAGGATCCAGGGATTTAATTCCATTGAAGAAATCAGTTGGAGTAGAGGTTTCCCCATAGGTATGCGCATATAGCAGTCCGCTAAACTTGCGCTGCTTGATACGAGCTTCAGCCTGTCCCAGATCCATGTGCAGGGTCTCTGCTGAAATGTCCACAAATTCAAACGGCACTCGCGCTTTCAGGAATGTGACCGGCACAATCGGACAGATATTAGCCGGTAGCAGCCAGGGATTCCTCTCCTTCTGGCTGGCGAGTATATGATA
>DASWKT010000113.1:0-4390 GCA_036396515.1 Anaerolineales bacterium
TCGGCGAGATCGCCGTCTCATTTCTGAAAGCCGTTAGCAGTCTTTCGACGTAATCTGGCATGACTGCACGGGAGCGAGCTTCCTGCAAGAGCCGCGCCAACGGGAGTCCGAGATCAGCGAAGAGGCGCATATAGCCTTCGGGTTCGGCCAGCCGCAAAGCGTGCTCAAGGGAGGTCATCGCGCCTGCTGGTTCGCCACGCCGCGAGTGAGCCAGGGCCTTAAGCGCGAGAGCCTCAATAGTGACGCGCGTCTGGCCCTCCTTCTCAGCGGTCTGCAGAAGGCGCTCAATCAGCACTCGCGCTTTTGCGAGCGACGGCGCATCTCCTTTGACGATCAGCACTCGGGCCATCGCCAATTGCGCCAGCATACCTTCCGGCCGTTCTTCCAGCACCGGGCTGTGCAACATCTCGTCGGACCAGTTAACTGCTGCTCTGAGTCTGTCCAGTGTCAGCCAGAACTCAAGCTGGAAACGCTCATATTGACTGGTCCATTCTGGAAATTGTGCTTGCGCTACCAGCGGACGAACTCGCTCCAGGTATTCGGCTGCTGTCTCGACGTTGCCTTCTGTCAGCTTCAAACGAGCCGCGATCAAATAACCAGCGATCAGCGCCCGTACGTCGCCGCCCAGCTCGGCATGTTCCAGCCCTCGCGACACATGATCCCAGGCCTCAGACAATTGATTCCACTCATAAAGAAGCTCGCCCATCCGGATGTATACCCAACCGATGACCGGGAGGGGCAGGCGGCCCCAATTCTCTTGTTCCCGGATGGCTGCGAGAGCCTTTCTCCAATAAACAGACGCGTTCTGCAATCGACCCTGCCTCAATTCGAGGTCCGCAAGGGCACCAAATACATGCGCTGAATGGAGGCGGACGGCAGGTGCGTGGGTTAATTCAAGAGCCTTAAGATAGGATTCTTTGGCTTCCCCCCAGCGTCCGTTCCGGCGGTAGGCATCCCCAAGCGCGCCATAAACCGCGGGTCGAAAGCCCACATCCTCTTCTGGCAAATCGCGCAACGCGTGGTCAGCATAAGTCTCTGCTCGTGCTAGGTCGTTTTGCACGCACGCAATTAAGCAGCGAACAGCCATTACCATTGCTAATTGCCAATGCGTATCTCGACTCTCTGCAGCCACCAACCTCTGTTCAATTTCATCAACTAAGCGAATGCAGGCTTCAAATGCGCCGGTGTAGGCCAGTAAACCTGCACGCATCAGGCCGAGCACCGGGTACCTGGTATACCACACCGCCGGGAGTAACTCGATCCACGCTTCCACAACTTTAAGCTCGCCCCCGCTCAGCTTTGCATTGAAATATTTGTCGAAGATCTCAATTACTCGTTCCGCATGATCGCCAGCTACCGCGTGGCGGAAGGACTGTTCCGGCAGGTCTTGACTTAGATACCACCGAGCGGCACGGCGGTGCAGTTCGGCAACCTCATCGCTATGGCGTCGATCAAGCTCGCCCCGCAGGAAGTCGGCGAAAAGCGGATGATAGCGGAACCATGTTCGTTCATCGTCCAGTGCCTGCACAAACAGATTCTCGCGCTCCAGCCGTTCAAGCATTGATTGCCCATCAAGTGTTCCAGTGACGGCATCACAGAGTGGGGCGCTCAGGCGCTCCAGAATGCTCGTTTTCAATAGAAAACCACTCACATCAGCAGGAAGCTGATTGAGGACATCTTCGGACAGATAATCGGCAATGAAATGTTGCCGGCCACTAATAATTGCCATACCGGTTGAGGCAGGATTACGGTGTTGCAGGCTGAGCGCGGCCAACTGTAGCCCGGCGGCCCAGCCTTCGAGTTGATCCTGCAGGCGCCGAATCTCTTGAGCAGGCAGATCGATGCCCGTTGAACGGTTAAGGAATATAGTCGCTTCTTCCAAGCTGAAGCGCAGGTCTTCGGTCCCTAGCTCAAGCAGTTGGCCCCGGGCCCGGTAACGGGCCAGCGGCAGGGGTGGATCGGCGCGTGTCCCAATAACGAAATGCAGTTGCGGCGGTAAGTGGTCCAGCAAGAAGGCGAGACTCTCATGAATTTCAGGATCCTGGATCAAGTGATAGTCGTCGAGGACAAACACCTGGTTATCCGGGAGTTGAGCGGCCATGTTGAGAAATGCGGATAGGACCGCCTCCATGTTGGGACCCTGAGATCCAAGCAGGATGCCCAGCGGGCTGCTAGCGACATCGGGCTGTATTCGCTCCCAGCCTGCGAGCAGATACCGCAAAAAGCGCTCGAGAAAGTCGTCCTCTTCACTCAAGGACAGCCAGGCCACCGATGTTTCATTGGTGCGGGCCCAGTGGGCCAGCAGGGTCGTTTTGCCGTATCCAGCCGCCGCCGAAATCACGACGAGGCGATAGCGGGAGACCCCTTGCTCCAAGGCTTGGATAAGGCGCCCTCGCGGCACAAAGTCATAAGGATATTCGGGGATCTGCACCTTTGTAGCTAGCAGGGAGGCATGCATAGACTTAGAATCGAGAAAGCAAGAGCTTGCCCTTTTCTGATTTCAGGGTTCACACTATAAGAGGAGGGTGGCTCTTCTGATTGAACAAAGTATATATTATGATCCAGTCCATCTAGTTCTATTATATAAAATATCTTTTATGCGTAGATCGTCGTGTATTGGAGGCAGTAGTTTCCTGGACTTCATACGTGTGCTACAGTGCAATTATGATGAACCTATTCTACTCCAATGCGGGCTGAACACCAAAATTTCAGACCAACTAGATTCGATTGAAATGGTGAGACTTGTTGTAACCCGGTGATGTACGAATGCGTTCAACAGTAATGCCTTGCCATCCGAGATTGACGCTGGTTGCAACCGTTTCAAAGCTTGAGAGCTTGTCGAAATGGTTATTTTGAATATGGGCAGGATTGGACATTCTTGTCAAAATAGGGTTTTATACAGCATCATTCAGTATAACTACCTTATTTATGGGAGCATTATGGATACTTTCTGACAAACGGCAGTAGCCCTGCCTGAGAATCAAAAAGCCTCGGAGCACAGAAATTCCGAGGCTTTCCTGAAACTTGGTTACTAGTTATTCGCTAACATAATTATCAGGCAGCCCTGTGTGTCAAATGGTTTTAAGATAAGTGTCTACTGTCATTACAAAGGATTTTGCTTCGGATAAAGCCATTTCAGCTTCGCCGTGTTCAATTTTCCAAAGTTCGCCATAGTCACTGGTTTGGCGCTGGTCGAAACCATAATGCAGGGAACGGGAAAGCTCTTTTGCGAAAACATCTTTGTGGACGAATTCTTTATCGAAAAATGCTACTGCATGAGTATGTTTGGAAATCGCAACGTCTTTTAATGCGGCTAACGCCAAAACAGCATAGAACATAGCGTAATAGGAACGGTTGATCACGCCGCGCCACAAAGCGTGATCTTGCAATGTTTCAGCCTCTTTGAGAGTCTCATGTGCCTGCTCCATTCGCAAGCGGACAGCTTGGGACTGGGATTCGTCCATTAAACTACAATTCCCTCTGCTTTGATCGCTTTCAGAATTGGCTGGCCTTTCAATCGTTCACTTGCAACCAGAGTGGAGATCACTACGCCAGAATCAAGACTAACCTCCCAGGCGATCTCACGGATCTTTCTTCTCAAGGCGGGGCTAACCTTCTCTTCCAGTTCGATATAAAGATCAAGGTCTGAATATTTAACGGGAGTGCCCCGCGCGCGCGAGCCGTACACCACTACCTGCCTGACAGGTGTGATTTCTGATAGGCGTCGTTTCACTTTACGGGCAATACGGGCGTCTTTAACCGAGAGCATCTCCATAATTATACAGCAATCAAAAGTCCCTGGAACATTTGCGCTCCAAGGACTTTCTGATTTACCACATGCCGATGTACTAATCACTGATTACTGGCTATCGTACCCTTCAGGCAACCAGCAACATAACACCAACTCTCTCGCTGCTTTGACCTCATCCATCCTGCCGAATTGCGTGGTACTCGGCGCATTGTGGAGCAGTTCGGGCTGGGTCTTGGCTTCCTCGGCGATCTTGATCAGCGCGTCAGCGAAGGCATCGAGCGTGTCTTTGTTCTCGGTTTCGGTTGGCTCGATCATCAACGCTTCGTGGACGATGAGCGGGAAGTAGTTTGTGGGCGGGTGGAAGTTGTAATCGATCAGGCGCTTGGCAATGTCGAGGGCGCGCACGTCACTTCCCTTAAATTGTCCTTCTGCCACAAACTCGTGCATGCAGATGCGATCGAACGGAACATGATAGCTATCGCGCAATCTGGCGAGCAGATAGTTCGCGTTGAGCACTGCATATTGAGCGATGTCTTTGAGTCCGTCAGGTCCGTGCATGGCAATATAGGTAAAAGAGCGCACAAAGCCGCCGCCGAAATGTCCGTGGAAGGCTTTCATGCGTCCAATGGATTTGGCAGG
>DASWKT010000114.1:0-3835 GCA_036396515.1 Anaerolineales bacterium
GTAAGTTTTTCATGCAGGAACAGGACAGACCAGATCATAAGCAGGGCGGGCGCAGTTCCCCGTGCAATGGGATAGACCAGGGAAAAGTCATGATCACTGTATGCATTCGAAAGCAGGATGAAGTAAATCGCCTCGAGGGACATGCTTAAGATCGCAAACAGCCACATGGAGCGCGGCGGCAAACCGATGAACAGCAATACGATGAATGCAAAGACGCCGCTGACGAGCACCTGCCAGCCCATAGCAATATATTTTTCCTGCGATTGTTTGAGGATGAGATTCCAGATGGCGTGCAGAAGGGCCGAAGTGAGAAGAAGAAGAATGGCCAGGATGGGCATAATGGCATGAATGTACCACAAACTTTAAAGAGCTTTTTGTAATTAAACTGATAATCTCAGGATGTCGCCTTTCAAGCGCCTCATGCTATACTAGCGCCAAATATCATAAAAAGAGGATGCTATGAAAACTTTACGCCCCCTGCTCTTTTTCGTTTCTTTGCTGCTTATCGTCGGGCTGGCTTGTTCTTTTGGCGCTGATCCCGGCGGGAACCCGACCGCTCCGCCTCAGCCAACTGCCGTTCAGGTCATTGAGCCTACTACCGTACCACCGACCGAGGCCCCGCCTGAACCGACGGCTGTGCCGCCAACCGAAGAACCACCAGTTCCTCAAGCCCAGGAGTTCTTTACGGAAGAGTTCGATACATCACTATCGGATGATTGGTCCATATTGACTGTAACTGCCTCGGATAAGGCAGATCCCGATAAAGTTACAGTGGATGCCCAGGATGGAAAGCTTGTGTGGAATTTTGACAGTGAACGGGTATATTATTACCTGTTCTATGGCGCTTTTGATTATGAAGATGTTCGGCTGGATGTCCGTGCCGATAATCGAGGCAGGAACAATAACTCCGTGAGCCTGATTTGCAGGTATGACCCGGATGGTGGCTGGTATGAGTTCAATATTGCCAACAACGGCTTATATGACATCCTGTATGGTGAGGAGACAAGCAGTGGCAGTATTGCATACGAGCAGATCGCAAACGGGGGCTCGAATGCCATAAAACAAGGCAAGGAGGTAAATGAATATGCCATTACATGCAAAGGTGATGAGCTTACTTTATTTATCAATGGCGAAGAAGTGAATTCTATTACTGAAAAGAATTATGGTTTGCGCTCAGGACAGGTTGGCGTGTCGGTTTCATCTTTCGATGTGTTGCCAATTATCATCGAGATGGATTGGGTCAAGATCAGCGAGCCGTAATCCACAAAATCGAAAACGCGACATTTCAAAACAAAACTTCCGAAGCGCCGCCGCTTTTTGGCGCTTCGGAAGTTTTTCATTAGAATATAGGGATTCTTGCACCGTTCACCTTTGCCGCCTCCTCTGAAAACAGATACAACATCGCGGCAACGATCTCATCGGGTGTGGTACCTGTGCCTTTGCGCGTAGCGTGCACATCGATGGCTCTCACCTGAATGATATTCGCAGTCACGCCATTTTCTTTGAGTTCAGCCGACAGGGTCAAAATCAGATTCTCCTGAGCGGCTTTCGCGGCGGCATAGATTCCCTCTTTGCCGGGCGGGTTCGGCACAGTAGACTTGGAAACAATAAGTACGCGGCCCCAGCCATTTTTGGAGAGCTGTGGCACAAAGGATTGGAACAAATGGAAAGTCGTCCACACGTGCTGGCCGAGCATGAACTCCAGGTCTTCCGCGCTCGCTTCAACGATGGTCTTGCCGCCGACCCATCCGCCGACGAGATGGATGAGGGCGTGGGCTCCACCAAATTTGACGGAAACAGCCTCCGCCGTAGCGCGAACCGCATCACGGTCCTGCAGGTCAACCACCGAAGCGAAGAGATGTTCATCCGGCAGGTTTAAGTCACGAGACAAAGCATCCAGTCTATCTTGATTGTGGTCGAGCAAAACCAGTGAGTGACCGCGGGCGGCAAAAGCATGAGCCACTTTATTTCCGAGCCCACCGGTTGCGCCCGTAATGACGACCGTCCTATTCATTCAGTGCGCCAATCTGTTCTTCACTCATTCCTTCGACGATCGGACGGTCATCCTGTTCGTGTAAATGTTCCTTGCCATAAAAATCAATCAGGTGGCCGGACTTGGCTGCCTTCGTCTCAAGATAAAAGCGATTATGTTCATTAGGCTTCATGATGTGCGGTATCCGCCCGTTCACCTTGATTCCATACTGCTGGAGTTGATCGATCTTTTTGGGGTTGTTGGTCATTAACTGGACCGAGTCAATTTTGAGCGACATCAACATGTGAGCAGCGACCGCGTAATCGCGCTCATCGTCACGGAAGCCGAGGGCAAGATTTGCTTCCACGGTATCCAGGCCTTGATCCTGCAGGCTGTAGGCGCGGATTTTGTTCGTGAGACCGATCCCGCGGCCCTCCTGGCGCAAATACAGCACCAGGCCCCTCTCCATCTGTCCGATTGCTCTGAGCGCGGATTCAAGTTGATCCCGGCAATCACAGCGCAGTGATCCAAGCGCGTCGCCCGTCAGACATTCCGAATGTAAACGGACGGGCACATTCGAGGTGCCGATCACATCCCCTTTGGTGATTGCGACGTGCTCTTTCCCATCGCGATTATTTTCAAACGCGATAATGTGAAAATTGCCAAAGCGACTTGGCAGCTCTGCCATTGCTACAATGCGGACACAAACTTTATCTCTGCCCAGCCCTTCACACTCATGATCGCCCTCGGTTTCGAGCAGCAGATCGAATTTTTCGTGCATAGTTGTTGTCATATGGACCTCTCTACAAGATATTTTAGTAGGACTCCGCCATCCTCTTCCTTCTCAACACTGACCAGTTTCAACGGGATTGCTGCGCTTCTTTCCAGGCCTGGGCCTGCCGCCATTGTCGGAGCGGATTCGCCCCCAAAGATCATCGGTGCAATATAAGCTGTAATTTCATCTACAAGCTGGAGCTTTAGTAGTTCAAAGTTGAGTGTTGCCCCGCCTTCGACCATCAGGCGCTGGATGCCCAGCTCCTTCAAGGTCGCAAGAGCCTGCGGCAGATCGACGTTCTCTGAGTCGGGTACGTACACATCCACGCCGCGCGAGCGGAGGAAAGCGAGTCGGTCTTTAGATGTTCGATGTGTTGTAAATATTACGATATGTGCAGGTCCGGCGTTGAGGAACAGCGAATCGGGCTTGATATTTGCTTCGGAGACAATGCCAACTTTAACGGGGTTTGGCGAAAGCCCGCGCCCGACTCGTTCGGCCCGCAAGGCTTCCGATTTGACCGTTAATTTTGGGTCCTCATCGAGAAGCGTTCTCGCGCCAACCATCACTGCATCCGAGTCCGCGCGCAGTCTGTCCACGCGCTCCTTGTCGCGCTGGGAGGAGATCGCCGCACCTTTGCGCTCAACGGTATCGATCTTGCCGTCGGCGGTCATCGCGACGTTAATGAAAACAAAGGGACGCTCCATGATCTTAACAATTGTAAATGCTTAAAGATAAACAATGACAGTCAATTAGGTTGATTGTCACTTATTCAACAATCTGCAAGGAACTAGCGCGGGACTGGCGAACTCATTATTATTATATACGGATAATACTCGTAACTGGATTGTACTATTCTAGATTGGCGCAAGGAAGTCAATAAAGAAGAAAGGAATTGCGAGCGGAAACTTTATCATAAATACGTTTCCAAGAATGATTAGAAATCGTATCCATAAACGATAAGACCTGACAGGTTTGTCTTTTTATTTGGAGTATACGTATCCAATAACGTTGTTCAACCCTAATGCCAGGAGAGACACAAATGGCACGAAGAAAATCAGGTGACAATAAAGTAGCATTTGGCAATATTA
>DASWKT010000115.1:0-12821 GCA_036396515.1 Anaerolineales bacterium
GCCATCCTTTGTGCGCCTTGACGCACACGGACAATATAGTTATGCCCTTCTTCTGGCAACTGATAGCCATAATCCTCGAGCAACGCCTGACTAAAGCCGTCTATTGCGCGTAAAGGAGCGCGCAGATCGTGGGAAACAGAATAGGAAAACGCTTCTAACTCCTTGTTGGCAGATTCAAGCTCTATTTTGGCTTTTTGCAGGGCCGTCTCAGCCTGCTTTCGATCGGTTATGTCTCTAGAAATCCCGAACGTGCCAATAATTTGGCCAGCCTGATCAAAGAGCGGTACCTTCGTCGTCGAGATCCAAGTCCCCCGGCCATCCGGCCAAACGATCCACTCTTCCATATCCACCAATGGTCTGCCAGATTGTATTATTTCCTGTTCTTTTTCATAAGACAGTTGTGCATGTGAAAAAAAGTCAAAATCCGACTTGCCTACGACCTCGGTAGGATCACTCAACCCAAGCGCCTTGGCCTGGGATCTGCTGGTCCTGATATAGCGGCTCTGGGCATCCTTAAAATAAATATGATCTGGCATATGGTCAAGCAGCATTTGGAGCAGGGCATTAGCCTCTGACAACGCGGCAGTTCGTTCCTGAACCTGCGTTTCCAATTCTTCATGAACTCGGAGTAAAGCCGCCTCCGCCGCTTTGCGCTCAGTGATGTCAACAATCAAGGCGAGAGTGAAAAGCCCATCTGAACTTTCATAAGGGGTCAGCCCAATTTCAACAGGAACTTCATGACCATCTTTGTGCAAGCAAAAAAGATCGCGCCCGGCACCCATTGAACGGCTGGCGGGCTGTGCTGAAAAGTTCTGCCGATCCTGTAGGTGGCCGCTTCGGAAGCGTTCGGGAATGAGGATCTCTACCGGACGTCCCAGCAACTCCTCCTTCCGATACCCGAATAGTTCCTCGGCTTTCACATTTACCAGGTTTATCTTTCCTTCATGATCCACCGCGATCATTGCGCTTGGCGCTGCTCGTACCACAAGGCGGAAGCGTTCTTCACTTTCTCGAAGGGTCGTCTCAGCCTGCCTGCGTTGAGTAATGTCTCGCACGAAGCCCGTAAAGACGGGCTGATCGCTGCCCGCAATCAGGGTTATGCTCAACTCAACCGGAAACTCAGTTCCATCAGCACGCATCCCCATCAATTCGAGTCGCTTCCCCAGTACCGGTCCCTCGCCAGTCGCCAGGTACTTTGCCAGACCTCTGCGGTGCTGTTCACGCAGGGAAGGGGGAATGATCAGCTGGCTCATCTCTCTGCCTAGAACCTCAGTCCGCTCGTAGCCGAAGATTTTTTGCGCCGCAGGGTTAAACTCGAGAACTCGTCCCTCGTGGTCCATCGTAATAACCGCGTCGAGCGATGCATACAGAATGGCGGCTTCGCGCTCCTCTGACTCACTCAGATGCGCCTGGGTCTGCTTTTGCACAACGTCGGCCCACTGGAGCAAACGGGCGTTCCACCAGATCAGTATGGCAAAGATGACGACATTCGATAATGCGAACAGCACCAATCTAAGTGTGCTATCGTAAAGCCCCATTTGTTGGCCGGTCAATAACAGCCAGCCAAGTACAAAGGGAAGTGCAAGAGCGGCAGGCATAAGGCGACGCGCCATTACACCTCCCGGATCGTCACTGCTGAAAATCCTCATCAGTCCCTGCTCAGGGCGAGCAAACAGGATGCCTATGCATAAAATTGAAAATGTAAAGGCAGTGTGGATCGCTACGGAGGCATAGGGAAAAAATTGATAAAGCGATGGAACTCCATAGGCATAGCCAATCAATGCCAGCATCGAGATCAGCAATGCCGCGATCGTAAAGACCTCCATGAGCCGCCGATACTGGTAACGGTCTATAAGCAACAGCGAAGTCCCCAGCAGGGATAAGTTCAGGGCAGTGACCGGCGACATACGCCCAGGGTGAGCGCTATCAGGTGTTAACGCATCTTTGAAAAGCAATTGGTCTATGCCAAGATCCTGACTCAAAATATATTCGCTTAATGTGAGCAGGCCGACCAGAACCGTGAGCGCTGCACAGACTTTTGCAATAAGATCAATCCGCCGGTTTTCATGCTCACTGGAGGCCAGCAGCGAGATACCGGCCAGCACCAAAGCCAGGGCGGTATTTGCCTTCATGGTTGCGAGGCCCGGAAGAATACTCCTCAGCGCGGAGATGTCGAACAGCCAGCCTGCAAGCACGAGAAAGCCGACTGCCAAAACAATTCCACTTGCTACTCGCGAGACATCACGGTAGAAGGACAGGAGGCGGGAACTCAACTGGGATGCCATAAGATGATAGCAACTACCATTTGCGACTTTTGAATATTCTCTATAAGAGCCGCCGCATTCTGGGAACTGCATGCTTCCGAAAAGCGGCGACGGTTTCAATCCAGGCTCTGAAGCTCAGACCCGCTGGTGTGTGATGCATCCCTTGCAACTGCAGGTTTTTTAGATAAGGCTCCCATTCGCCATGATAAATTGTATTACGCTGCAACTCCGGGTTTGCCTCTTGCCGTTCGGCTGACTGCTCCGACTGAGCGCTTTGCAGAATGAATCTAAACGCTGAGGCGCGCCACAAGCAGGCACGGGTAGCAATAATGCATCCTAATTCTAAAGAAAGGTAGGCTGCAAATCAGACTGCAATAGTCTGATTTGCAAACCAAGTAGATGTCTGGTGATGCTAATCATTGCTGCCTAGAACTGAGGATCCGATTTCAAACTGGTTTGAGGTTCCTGCTCATGCAGGATCTGTCGCGTTGAGCTCCTCGACTCGCCTGAGGCGGGAGCCCTGTGAAT
The DNA here is from genome assembly GCA_036396515.1 of Anaerolineales bacterium. GTDB lineage: Bacteria > Chloroflexota > Anaerolineae > Anaerolineales > Villigracilaceae > Defluviilinea. The sequence continues at coordinate 2,793 of DASWKT010000115.1, forward strand.
CAGATTTCACCGAAAAGGTAGAGTAGGGGAATTCCGTTGACCAGATAGGGCAAGCCCTTATTGACAGATGTTAAGGTCAACAAACATAATGCGTAGAAAGGAGTTGGTTATGAAAGTCATTAAGTCTCGATCCAGTTTTGAGCTGGTTGTTGTTCTGACAGATGCAGAGGCCTTGCTTTATCGCGAAGTATTTCGCAACCAAATGCCCGTTGCCATACCGGAGCTTGACGACAAAAAATTTGTAATTAAGGAAATATGCCCGTATGATGCAGAAGATTCGCCAAAAAACTCCTGGCGTTTAGTGATAAAGCAGGAAGCCGCTGAACAGACGACGCACCCAACCACCTTTGGCGCCTCAGATAACCGGCATCTCGAAGAAACGGGAGGCAATATACACCATTAGGCGTGGCAGAATCCTTTTTGGATGGCTAAGTTGCGCCCCATTACGAATGGGGCATTCTTAAGCCCTCTTCGCCCGCGCCAAATTCAACGCCGGCAGCCCTTCATCGGACCGTAATACACTGACAGGAGCCTGACAAAAGTTAGGACTGATTCTGATAATTCTCTAACTTGAAAAAGCGCACGATTTGTGTCACAATAATGCTGCTCCGCATAGGGTGCCCCCCTCACCCTGTGCGGAGCACTTTTATTCCGTCTTCGCCCTCCCTAAATTTGCATAGCACTCCCTGCGTAGCGTCCCCGAAGGGGGCGAAGCAACACTCCCCGGCACTTGCGCCCGGGGCAAGTGTGCGCCGCACTGCGGCAGCGCAGTGCAGGTGAGCGGATGGAGCCAAATGCCAGCAGTTTCTCTAAGATCTCCTGATCAGATAAATCGGATCTCCACTGATGTCCCATCGGATTGCACAGGTCAATGAAATATTCCTGATAGCTCTGCTTCTGGCGTGTCGCTATCAGCCATTCTCCATTCTGAAACTCCTGTGAATGTCATAGAACATTGCAGATGCAGCACACTCGCCTGCCTGGATGACTGGCTTGCGAACAAATTTCACGAACCTGGCAAGTGAGACCAACGCGCCTGTAGCCATCAGGGGAGTTGCCAGGGGTGTAGCTCCAATTCTTAATCCGATGGGAATAACCGTGAAGGCAAACTTCCAACACACCTCACGCTTGGCACGTCTTACGACATCGTTATACTGCTCAAGATGATGTCCCATTTCTTCAATGGCTTCGTTGTCGGATATATCATTCTCAATAATGTCCTCCTGCCACTTGTAGAGTTGCGCTCTCTTCTCTCTGAAATCATCGCGAGAGGCCAGTCGCACCGCCTGCCGAAGAAGATCTCGATCTGATTTGCCCGATATCCTTGGGGCGAGAAATCTGCTGGAGAGTACCAGGCCAAGAGTTTCGTTGCGCACTTGTCGGGCAGCAGGAGTGTAATCCCGCCGATATGCGCTTGCTGATGGATACGCTGCGATCACCCAAACCCTTGATACGCCTTTGGGTAAGTGAGGCAGGAATTCGGCGTCCAGAAGCATGCGTGTTAGATAAAACGGGTTCAGGTTGCTGTGTTGGTAATCAGCCATATTGCTGACATCCAGGTTGGCGCCCTCTGCTGCCACATACAGGTTTTTGAACCGGTCGCGCGTGCTTTCATCCCATATCACCGGGATTGCTAATTCGTCCAGGATTCCAAGAATTGCCTCTAGACGATCTGGCTGCCAGCCCCGTGCTGTCCATCTTTGGCGCTCATCATGGGGCGGATAGGGAATGATCAAGCGATCATACAAGAGCACATCAATAAAAAACGGGTGCCTCCGCAAATGATCATTCAATGCGAAGATTCCCCATCGCTCTTGACTCATGGTTTCCTCCTTTTTAATCAGTGCTGGAGTTGATACATTACTTTGCGGACAATAGATTGGCTAGCTTGCGCTCGATTGCCAGCCAAATATCTTGGGGCTTGCAGCCTAATCCCCAAGATTGGGCTGAATTCAGTATAGGACGAATTCCCTTTCGATGCAATACCCTGAGTTGAAAAACACAAATCAATCCGTGTTCGTGCGTGTGCCAGCCCTGTTCACTTCAAAAAAGAATACCTCCCCGGATATCGCTCACGCCGCCGTCCCTTCGACTATGCTCAGGACAGGCCCCGGCAGCGATTACTAGGTAAACCTGCGCTGCTCCCTTCGGGGATGTTCCGAGAGGGACGGCGCTGGGAGCACAATATAAAAGAACGCCCTCCCTGATGAAATGCAGGGAGGGTCTGCTAAAAGGATGGAATAGGAAGCAAATGTGATTTTAGAGCTATCGGTAGTGTTAATTCTGCCAGCTAGTTTTAGCTTTGTTGCCTAGCAGGTCCAGGGCGGTAACCTCCAGATGGCGGTTCCCGTTGGTTGGTACGGTTGTGATGTATGTCCACCAGGATGCATCTCCCGGCTGGGCATTTCCCTGCTCGAACACGGTCCCGTTGCCATCGGTGATCACGATGGATACCCGCGAGATCTGCACATCATCGATGTGCCTTGATGAGGATCGCTTGCCCGGCCTGGCCGGTCCAGCAATGAGCCAGGTGGATATGAACACTGGGATTTGAGTAGTAGGTAGAATCAAAAACGGGACGGTCAGCAAACCGTCCCGTTTTCATTTATGCTGAGCTTACACTAATCCGCGGACGCCATCGCTTCGCCAAGTACTTCCGTTTCAGTCGCAGATGGTTTGAATATCAGAAATAGAGCATTGATCAAAATTCCCAATACTGCTGCAGTGGCAATAGCAGGCAGCCCGCTGGGGAAGATGCCAACCTTAATTGGCAGAAAACCGCCATAGCCGATATGACCGCCGATTCCAACTACCATAATTGTTGCGCCAACCGCCAGGTTGCGCGGGTCGAACATGCTAACCTTGTGTTCCTGCATCAGCGCGATGCCTTGCATGCCGATCACACCGAAAAGATAGATCGCCAGCCCGCCGCTTACTGCCATCGGTACTGAATTGACCAAGGCAGCGAGTGTACCGATGAATGAGAGCAGAATGGCTATTGCGCCCGCCGCGATAAGTGCGGGCCCAGAGTAGTTGCGCGTGATCGCCATAAGGGAGTTGTTTTCGCCGTAGTTCGTGCCCGCTGTCGCGCCCACCAGCCCGTGTAAGACATCTCCTATTCCGTCCAGGATCAGGTTAAAACCGATGTGCTTGTCAAGACCGTAGCCTTCGCGTTTCTGCTCCTCTGCCAACCGATCCACGTACAGGCTGATCTGATACAGGTGTGCAGTCGATTCGGGAATGGTGGCAATTGCCATGATCGCGATACTGAAGATGGCAGTGCCCACCAGCGCGCCGCTGAAAGCGGGTAGAGTGACATGGGGAGGCACTATGAACTTGGCTTCAGCCACTGAAGCAAAATTCACAAGCCCTAAGGGGATTGAGATAAGGTAGCCTAGGATAGCGCCAAGAAGGATTGGAAGCATCCCAACGAATCCCCTTCCTCGCAAGTAAACGGAGAATGCAATAGTGGAGATCAGCGTGATGATAGCAACCAGGACAAATTTCATGTCTGCCGCATTTGCAAATTCACCACCGCGCGCTGTTCCGGTTGCCAAGCCGAGAGCAGCAAACCCAAGCCCAAAGCCTATGATCGCCGCGACAGAGCCGGTCACCACTGGGGGAAGCACCTGATCAATGGCATCCTTTCCCGACCATCGAATCAAATATCCGACCGCAATATTTACCAGACCCGTAACTACGATTCCTGCCTGCATTTGGCGGATTAATTCATCGCTGGCAGGCACTCCAAACTGTGCGTTTGTAATTGCCAAATAGGATGCGATATAACTGAAACTGGAACCGTAGTACAGGGGAATAAACTTTCCGATACCGCGTTTGGAAAGGAGCAATGCCACAATCGTCGAAATTCCCGATCCCAGCAACACGGTACTGACGTGAAAACCGGTCAGCAACGCTACAAAAACTGTTGCTGGGAACATTGTCAGAATATGCTGGAAGCCCAGCAGAATCAGTTGCCCGGTTGGGGGCGTATCGTTGGGCAGATAACCCATTACTTTGGTATTCGCTTTCATCGTTTCTCCTCTATTTGATTTGTCTGTATTAGACTTTGCTGTTGCTGGTCTGGTGGTCCTGGTTTTGCCTTTTTGTTTTTTAGCCATCGTCTCTCATCCTCCTTGTAAACAAATTCATGGTGGAATGCAGGATCAGGTTCTTTTTCCAAAATCCATATTCACCTCCAAATAAAAAATCGTCATACGATATGCTGTATGACGAAGAGATGCAAGCCCCTTCGACAGGCTCATGCTCCATAAGCCTGGTACTGCAGACAATAGTCAACGAGCCTTGCATCGGGCACATGTCAAAATAAATAACCCACGTACTCTGCAAAAGACACGCACTGATCTGCGCGTTCCCTGGTCAACTTTGTGCCTTTGTTCACGGGCCTCTTACTGGTCTCCATCCAAGAAAAATGCAGTTATCCGTTGACATTCACGGTGAGATTGTGCTACACTCAAAACGCCCAAAGATTTTTACCAAAATATCTCGAGAACATGCGTCCATAAACTCACGATCAACATCCTGACTCACAGATCCTTGCAAAGGAAAATCAAATGCTGTTAAAAGGTGAAGTCACAATTCGTGCGCCGCGGAAAAAAGTTTGGGACTTTCTGACCGATCCAAACCAGATCGCGCAATGCGCCCCGGGTGTGGAGAAGGTCGAAGAGATCGAACCATTGAAACGCTATCGCGGGGTCGTATCTATTGGTTTGGGCTCCGTGAAAGCCCGCTTTTCGGGGGAGGTGGAAATCCTCGAACTCAAAGAACCTGATTATGCAAGATTAAAAGCTCATGGTTCGGCAACCGGCAGTGTTGCCGATGTCGTCAGCGAAATGCACCTCAGTGCTGGTCCGGATGGGTCCACGGTTGTGCAATGGACGGCCGATGTGACTGTGGCAGGGCAATTAGCCAGCCTGGCTTCCCGGCTGATGCTCCCCGTTTCACAAAAACTGGCCAGTCAGTTCTACGAACAGGTGCGCAAAAAAATTGAAACAGAACATGCGAACGCTTCAACCACCGATTAGGTGCTCATCGTTCCCATCAACCCACCCACGCTAAATAATTGATACGCAGCTCCTTCTATTGCCATCCCCAATTCCTGATGGAGTAAACAATGAAGTTCGAGCCAGTGCCTCTCTCAGAAGCAAGAGGCAAAATCCTAGGCCATAACATCGCTGCGGCAAACGGCCAGCGCCTGCTCCGCAAAGGCAAACCACTGAGCGACGAGGATCTCGAGAACCTGCGCGCGCTGGGTCGGACGTCCGTATACGTTGCCCAAATGGAAGAAGATGATGTGGATGAAAATACCGCAGCGCGGCGCGTTGCAGAGGCTGTTCGCGGAACAGGATTACACATACCGGGCGTATCTTCGGGTCGTGCCAATTTATTAGCAAACGAGGCGGGGTTATTCCGAGTGGATGTGGAAAGGCTTGCGCAACTGAATGGTTGTGACGGATTGACGCTTGCCACGCTTAGGACCCATTCGCCTGTTCATGCACGCCAAATCGTTGCCACCGTCAAGATCATTCCGTATGCCATGCCGGAGTCCGTGCTTAGTGAGGCGGAGGCTATCGCAACCGGGAGCAGGCATATCCTGCGCGTCGATGCGTTGCCTACCCGATCCGTTGGGATGATTTTATCTGGTTCCGCTTCGATACAGCAGCGTCTGGTCTCGGACTTTGCTCCGCTCCGTGGTCGGATTGAAAAACTGGGTTCGTCCGTCACCCGTACTGATTTCGTCGCACTGGACGACGAGTCAGATGAGGCGGCACTTGCAAATATGCTGAAACAACAACTTGAATCCGGTATCGGGATGATCCTGCTTGCCGGTGAAACTGCCATTATGGATGCACACGACATCCTGCCGCGCGCAGTGCAGCGCGCAGGTGGACATGTTGAGTCGGTCGGCGCACCGGTAGACCCTGGAAATCTGCTCATGCTGGCGTATCTGAATGATGTTCCAGTGGTGGGTGCGCCCGGCTGCGCACGCAGTAAAAAGATCAATATCGTGGATTGGATTCTGCCTCGTCTGTTGGCAGGTGACAGGTTGACTCGCAGGGATATCATCGAACTTGGGCATGGCGGTCTCCTGCAGGATGTGCCCGAACGCGGGATGCCTCGCGAGGTTAGAGAGAGTCAGTCACAGGATGAGATTGACCTCGAACCCTCCTCGGCAGTTTTTTCCTCAAGTGGGTAGCTCCAGCCGTGGCGCATCGGCGCCAACGGACTGGAGTTTTTATTTTCAGCCGGCGGTACGTCCGGCATCACAATCCAGAAGGAGGATGATCGTATGGCGCAAACGGTTTCGATTACCGTCAATGGCATGGCTTATATCCGGGATGTGGAGCCGCGCCTTTTGCTCACGCATTTCCTGCGTGATGTGATTGGGTTGACGGGCACAAACGTTGGCTGTGATACCAGTCAATGCGGCGCGTGCACCGTATTGATGGATGGTGTCGCCGTGAAATCCTGCACAGTACTGGCAGTGCAGGCTGACGGAAGTAGTGTCACCACCATTGAGGGCCTGGGCTCCGATGGCAAACTGCACCCGGTGCAGAATGCCTTCTGGGAAAAGCATGGCCTTCAGTGTGGGTTTTGCACGCCCGGCATGATCATCACAGTCGTGGATTTATTGAACCGCAATCCACATCCAACCGATGAGGAGATCCGTCATGGATTAGAGGGGACTCTCTGCCGGTGCACAGGCTATCAAAACATCGTCGAAGCGGTCAAACATGCCGCCGAAGCGATGCCCGTATAGGAGGAGGACGCGATGGCGACAAAAACATTCGGCGCTTCCATCAAGCGCAAGGAAGACCCGCGTCTGATCACGGGTGAGGCAAAGTATCTGGATGATGTGAGGCTGCCCGGTATGCTGTACGCGGCGATCCTGCGCAGTCCATACGCGCATGCGAGGATCAAAAATATCAACACAGAGAAGGCCTCAAAGTATCCAGGCGTCGTGGCAGTGTTCACAGGCCAGGATTTCAAAGATTTGCCGGCGCTCCCGTGTGCATGGCAGGCCGGTGGAGTAAAGAACAACGCCAATACCCCGCGCGTGCTGGAGATTGACAAGGTAACACATGCTGGTCTGGGCGTGGCTGTTGTTGTGGCTGAGGATCGATATATAGCCGAAGACGCGCTCAACTTGATTGAGGTAGATTACGAACCTTTGCCAGTCGTAGTGGATGCTGAAAAAACCACATTCCCCGGCGCGCCTCAACTCCATGAGAACGCGCCGAACAACATCTGCATGGATTGGTCGATCGGCGACGCAGACGGCACAAACCAGGCTTTGGGTGAGGCCGATGTTGTGGTAAAACAGCGCCTTGTCAATCAGCGGCTCATCCCCAACCCGATGGAGCCGCGCGGCTGTATTGCGCAATACATGCCGGCTTCTGAGGAATTCACGGTCTGGATGACTTCACAAACCCCGCATATTATGCGTCTGTTGATGACCGCCTTTGTCTTTGGCATCCCTGAGACGAAGATGCGCGTCATTGCTCCACAGATCGGCGGCGGCTTCGGGACGAAAATCTCTCTCTACCCCGAATATTGTCTGATGGCGGCACTTGCCCGAAAGATCGGCAAACCGGTCAAGTGGGCGGAGACCAGGCGCGAGAACTACATTGCCACATCGCATGGCCGCGACCACGTTACAGATATGGAAGTCGGCGCGAAGCGTGACGGCACAATTACCGCGCTTAAAGTCAAGACCTTTGCCAACCTCGGCGGAGTTCTTGCCACTATCGGGCCTGGCGTCCCCACGACTCTGTATGGACGCGTTCTCTCGGGCGCCTATAAGATTCCACACATTTACTGTAATGTGATTGGGACTTACACCAACACTGCCATGGTGGATGCGTATCGTGGCGCGGGCCGACCTGAGGCAACTTATTTAGTCGAACGCGCCGTTGACTTGCTGGCGAACGAGTTGAAGATGGATCCTGTGGAAGTTAGGCGCAAGAATTTCATTCAGCCCAATGAGTTCCCCTACGCGCCCGCGGATAACATCCTGGCAGGGCTAAAGTATGACAGCGGCGATTATGAAAAGGCATTGAATAAAGCCCTTGAGATGGTGAACTACGAAGGATTCCGAAAGGAACAGGAGCAGGCCCGCAAACAGGGCCGCTATCTGGGAATCGGGTTTTCGACGTACATCGAAATCTGCGGTGCCGCGCCGTCGGCCTGGATCGGTGTAGGTCCAGGTGGTCAGGGCTGGGGCGCAGCGATGTGGGAGAGTGCCAACCTGCGGGTGCATCTCACGGGCAAGGTCATCCTGACCATTGGCACCCAATCGCACGGACAGGGACACGAGACGACGATGGCGCAGATCGTGGCGGAAGAGCTGGGAATACCTCTCGAGGACATCACCGTCCAACTTGGTGATACGCTCGGAACACCCTTTGGGTATGGCACCTATGCAAGCCGCAGCGCCGCAGTCGGCGGGATGGCTGTATATAACAGCGCCCAGAAAATCAAGGAGAAAGCCAAGCGCCTGGCCGCGCACATGCTGGAGGCCGCACCGGAAGATATGGAGTTTCACGCTGGCAAAGCCTTTGTCAAAGGCTCGCCGGATAAAGGAAAAACGATTCAGGAGGTCGCGGGCGCGGCGGCTCTCGCATACAGCCTGCCTCCCGGCATGGAGCCCTTCCTGGACGATGTCACTTACTATGATCCGCCTGAATGTACCTATCCCTTCGGTACACACATCTGCGTGGTCGAGGTGGACGCAGATACAGGTCAGGTGAAAGTCCTGCGCTACCTCAGTGTGGATGATGTCGGCAAGCGCATCAATCCGCTTATCGTCGATGGTCAGATCCATGGCGGCATTGCGCAGGGTGTGGCCCAGGCGTTATGGGAAGGCGCGGTCTATGATGAGAACGGTCAATTGACATCCGGCTCAATGATGGATTATGCCGTTCCGAAGGCCAGTTTCTTCCCGGACTTTGAACTGGGGAGCACGGAGACTCCCACGCCGAACAATCCAATGGGCGTCAAAGGTGTGGGCGAGACCGGGACCATCGCCTCCACGCCGGCCGTAGTTAACGCTGTCATGGACGCGTTGTCTCCCTTCGGCATCAAACACCTCGACATGCCGCTCACCCCTGAAAAAGTCTGGCGCGCAATGCGAGCCGCCGATATGAGTTGAGAGAGGAGGCTAATCATGTACTCCAATGATGTAGATTACTATCGGGCTACTTCGGTGGCTGACGCCGTCAAAATGCTCCAAAAGAACAAGGGCGCCAAGCTGCTGGCCGGAGGGCACAGTCTTATCCCGGCTATGAAACTGCGCGTGGCCCAGCCCACCCTGCTTGTGGATATCGGACGGATCAAGAACCTGTCGGGCATCAAAGTCGGCAAGAAGAATGTGAAGATCGGTGCTCTCACCACACATGCGACGGTCGCTTCTTCCGAGGAGCTGAAAGCCGTCTGCCCAATCCTGTCCGAAGCCGCCGCGCTTATCGCCGATCAGCAAGTGAGGAACCGCGGCACAATGGGAGGAAGTATCGCCAACGCGGACCCCGCCTCCGACTATCCAACGCTGATGATGGCGCTGGACGCGACGTTCACCGTCACAGGACGTAAAGGCGAACGCGAGATCACGGCGGACAAATTCTTCAAAGATCTGTTCACCACGGTTCTCAAGCGCGACGAGGTCCTGACGTTAATCACCGTCCCGGCCTATGGGGCCATGCCTGGCATGGGTGGCGCGTATCTCAAGCATCGCCACCCAGCCTCCAGTTATGCCGTGGTCGGTGTAGCCGCGATGGTGGGATTGAAAGATGGCAAGGTGGCCCGTGCTGTGGTTGTGGCAGGCGGTGCAACTGCCAATCCGGTGCAGGCTAAAGGTGTTGAGGCCGCGCTGCTGGGCATGGAACCAACGGAGGCTAACATCGCGGACGCCGCCGAAGAAGTGGATATCGATGCGACATTGGGAGACGCGTATGCCTCTGCCGAATATCGCGCTCATCTGGCGAAAGTCCTGGCAAAACGCGCACTGATGCT
>DASWKT010000116.1:0-4633 GCA_036396515.1 Anaerolineales bacterium
AACCGCCCGAACGCTGATATTGGCACGGTCAATCTGGATCTGCAGCAGCAGTTGGACATTTACGATGCGGTCTTCAATGCCGTGAATGCCCGCACCTGGGTGAGCGGACTCGTCAGCCGCGGTTATTTTGCGCCAGTGACATTGCAGGACAAGTCCGCCTCCATTCATGGCAAGCCGGCTGCAGACCTGTTATGGTACTGGTTCCCGCGTTTGATTGGAAATATCAAGTAGGTCATGCTTGCTGCGCAGCGTCCCCGCAGGGGATAGCGTGACGTTTTGGAAGGCACGGCTTGGCGGGATGCATCCCGCGCTATGATCGCACTTCGGAGGAGCGATGAACAAATTCGGTGTCTTTCTTAAACGAGGGCTGGTGGCAATCGCCGTGCCTGCGCTTGTCCTTGGAGCAGTGGGCACATTCTATTTCAAGAGTTACCTGCCCAATACCGTCGCGCCGAAGTCCTTTCCGAAAATTGATGGGGAGATCCAGCTCGCAGGCCTCAACGGCACTGTGGATATCTATCGCGATCAAATGGGCGTTCCACACATTTATGCCTCTACCCAACATGATCTATTCTTCGCGCAGGGATACGTCCACGCGCAGGACCGTTTCTGGCAAATGGATTTCTACCGTCATGTTGGCGCGGGACGCACAGCAGAAATGTTCGGTGAGGGGCAGGTGGAAACCGATACCTTCCTCAAAGCGCTTGGCTGGCATAACACCGCAAAAAAAGAATTTCAAGCGTTCAACCCTGATTCAAGAGCGATATTAACCGCGTACACCGAAGGTGTAAACGCTTATCTCAAGGATCACGATGGCGAGGCTCTGAGCCTCGAATATGCCATCCTCGAGTTACTCAGCCCCAACTACAAGATCGAACCCTGGGAACCTGTCAATACGCTGGCCTGGGCAAAGGCATTGGCATGGGATCTGCGTAGTAACATCAACACAGAAATCGAGCGGGCGGTTCTTCTTAAGACGCTCACACCCAAACAAGTCTCAGAGCTCTTTCCTGCCTATCCTGACGACCATCCAGTGATTGTCAATAAGATGGGTGATGGGACGTCTGCCAACGCGGCTATGGAGCATACAGCCGTCGACATCCCCGATGAAACGCTCTCCGTGCTCCAGCACAACGCCGCTCTTCTGGACGGCTTATTGGGTCCACCTGGCGATGGAGTTGGTTCAAACTCCTGGGCGGTTTCCGGTGAACGTACCGGGACGGGAATGCCGTTGCTCGCCAACGACCCGCATCTCGGCATTGCCATGCCATCCATCTGGTACCAGGTGGGTTTGCACTGCAAGCCCAAAAATGACCAGTGTCCTCATGAAATAGCAGGCTTCTCACTTGCAGGCGCCCCCGGTGTGATCATCGGTCATAACGATCATATTGCCTGGGGATTTACTTTTGCCAACGAAGACGTGATGGATCTTTTCATTGAAAAAGTGAATCCTGATAATCCAAATCAATATGAAGCGAATGGCGAGTGGGTGGATTTTGAAACGCGCAAGGAAACGATCAATGTTGCTGGTGGCGACCCGGTTGAACTCACGGTTCGATCAACTCGACATGGCGCAGTTATCTCTGAAGTATATGGTCCGCTAAAGAATGAAGGCGACCCAAGAAATAAAGAGTTTGTTCCTTTCAAAGACCGCGCAGGGATTGACCTGCCGCAGAATTATGTGATCGCACTAAGCTGGACAGCGCTTTCACCATCCGATCCGTTTGATGCGGTCTGGGGATTTAACAAAGCGGAAAACTGGGAACAATTCCGCGAGGCGGCGAAGAATTTCCATACGCCGGGGCAAAATGTATTGTATGCAGATACTGATGGAAATATCGGCTATCAAACGACCGGTGACATCCCCATCCGCAAGCAGGGTGACGGCGCCTTGCCTGTCCCGGGCTGGACCGGTGAATACGACTGGACAGGTTTCATTCCATTTGAAGAAATGCCATATACATTCAATCCTGTTGAGGGATATATCGCGCCGGTGAACAATAAGATTATCGGAGATGATTATGAGCATTTTATTACGATTGATTGGGATCACGGCTTTCGCGCGGACCGCATCGTGGAGATGATCAAAAGCGCGCCTGGGAACATTGACATTGCCTATTTCCAAAAGATGCAGGGCGACGATTATGACGCCAGCGCAGAAATCCATGTCCCCCTGCTCTTGCAAATCGATGCACAATTCTCCAAACAGAATGAAGCGATTGCACTGGACCTGCTGAAGGATTGGGACTACCAGGCAAGGGCCGATTCTGCTGCGGCGGCAGTCTATGAATCGTTTTGGAGACACCTGTTGAAAAACACCTTCAACGATCAATTGCCTGAACGTTATTGGCCCAGCGGTGGCGACCGCTGGTTTGAAGTCATGCGCAATATCAGTGCAGACAGCCTATGGTGGGATGACAGATCGACGACTGATGCAGTTGAGACGCGTGATGATATTTTGAAAAGATCATTCACTGATGGTGTCACTGAACTCGAAGATACCCTTGGGAGAGATCCTGCAAAATGGAGGTGGGGCGATCTACATGTTGCAAATTTCCGAAACGGCACATTAGGACAAACCGGGCTCCCACCTCTGGAGGCGTTGTTCAACCGCGGCCCCTTCCCCACCAGTGGTGGTAAGTCCATCGTCAACGCGACCTCATGGAATTCGGTAGAGGGTTATGAGGTCACCAACCTGCCCTCCATGCGCATGATCGTGGACCTGGGTGACTTTAATAACTCCGTTACAGTCCATACTACCGGGCAGTCTGGTCACGCATATCATCCCCATTATGACGATATGACTGCGCTGTGGGCGAATATTCAATACTATTCGATGCTCTGGGACCAAAGTACAGTGATATCACAATCAGAAGGGCATTTGGTATTGACACCAAAGGAAATTGAGTAAGAGCAAAGTATCAGGCTCGTTCTCGCGGACACAATCGACAAACTCGCGGATCGCCTTTTGGCATATTTCAAGCGCCTCATCTCGAACGACGAAATAGGCGGTTTGGTGGATGGGCATGGAACACCCCCGATGGTTTGTCACTCTGAGGGAGCCTTTAAGCGACCGACACTTGCACCTGCATGCAAGTGCAGGTGAGAGTCTCGTTCGAACGAGTAGAGATGCTTCGCTTCGTTCAGCATGACATAACGAATTATACGCTCAAGATTCGTGTCGAGCAGAGGATTTCAGTTTGCAAACGAGACGCTTCGACTACTTGCCTCTGCTTACACCCGGCACTCCGTTCAGCCCGATCGATTAAGAACAAAACTTACACTTCCGTTTCTCAGCCTCGACGATAGCCTGGTCGCTGGACCAAAAGAAGTTTTCCTCCCTAATAGATTTGACTAATCCCCCGCGCTCCATCATTTGCCGCGCGTTGTCGTGGACTCCCGCGAACATGAGGGTCCCACCTTGGGAGTGCAATCGTCCGTGCAGGCGATGAATGGCTTCGAGCCCGGCCGAATCGACGAGAGGTACGCCGCGCATCGAAAGGATCAACGCGTGCGTATCGCCAAGATTGCTGAATGCTTCGTTGAACTGGCCTATTGCCGCAAAGAACAATGGCCCAGTGAGAAAGGCGACGCGCACATGCTGGCACTTGCCAGCCGTCTCGATGCCGCGTTCGTGAAGTTTCCCTGCATCCACTTCCTGAACTTCGATATCAATGCTGGCGATTTTGTTCAAGAAGACCGCGCCTGCAAGAAATGTGCCGATTAGAATTGCTTGCGTTAAATCAAGCACAATCGTTGCAAGCATCGTAATTGTGAAAGCGATCATGTCCGTTTTAAAGCGCTTGCCAAACATAAATTGAATCGCGGGCCACTCATTCATGCGGACAGCAGTCACCATTAGTACTCCAGCCAATGCGGCCAATGGGATGCGTGCCATAAACGGCGCGAGCAGGAACATGGAAAGCAATAGACCAACCGCATGAATAATGCTGACCAAACGCGTCTGCCCACCCGATTTGATTCCCACGCTGGAGCGCGCGATCGCGGCTGTAGCAGGGACTCCGCCAAAGAACGGGATGAGCATGTTGCCCACCCCTTGTGCGATAAGCTCCTGATTGGCTTGCAGTCGGACACCTGTCATATTGGAGCCGACCGCGCCACACAATAACGATTCCACTGCGCCCAATGCAGTAATCGTGAGTACGGGCGCGAGAAAGTCGGGAAGACTTCCCCAGGGGATGTTAGGGAGGCTGAGGCGCTGGTCGAGGAACAATGTTCGGGGGATGTCCCCGATCATCGAGACTGGCCAACTCAAGGTCCAATTAAGAAGCGTGGCAAGGATGATACCGAGGAGAGAGCCAGGAAAGCGCGCATTCCATTTCGCCGGCCAGAATAGCATTGTTCCAATGACAACAAGGCCGAGAATCAGTGCGTGCCAGTCGGGGATGAACTTCGTAGAAAAGTATCCGAGCAGCTTCCCTGCCGCGGTTTCTGTCCCGGGAGTCTGGATGCCGAGGAAGTTGTCAATTTGGCCGATGAAGATGATGAGGGCAATGCCCGAGGTGAAGCCGCTGATGACCGCTGAGGGAATGAAGGCGATGAAGCGACCCAGGCGCAGGAGGCCGATAACAAGAAGCAGCGCGCCCGAAAAGAGACCCGCGACCCAGATACC
>DASWKT010000117.1:0-3930 GCA_036396515.1 Anaerolineales bacterium
GCTTTTTGCAGCTCCGCCGTGCGCTCTTCGACACGGCGCTCAAGCGTGCGATTTGCCGCCTGCAACGCGGAGCGCAAGTGGATGATCTGTTCGGTGACGGCCTGATCGAGATCGGCGCGGTCTATCAATTTAAGATCGACCAGTATCTGACCGAGAACAAGCAGATTGCCTTTTGAGACCTGTTCCTGTTGATAAGCCAGCGCTCTGAGCAGATCATCATCAGTGATGAGACCCTTTTGAACGAGATATTCTCCCATACGAGGGACCAGCATTTCGGGTGTGAGGCGCTGTTGATCTGCCATACAATATCCTTACGACTGCCAGACCCATTCTCCCCCTACCATTGTAGCCGAGGACTGCATGGCAAGCAATTCATCAGGCTCGCAAGTGAAGGGATCTTTCTCCAGCACGATCAGGTCGGCGAGATGGTTCGGGGCAAGCCTGCCGAGGCGGTTTTCCATACCTGCAGCGTAGGCAGGCCCGAGGGTGTAGCCCTCCAGTGCTTCAGCCATGGTCAGCTTTTGTTCCGGGTACCAGCCTTCGGCTGAGGGAGAACCGTCTGCGCGCCTTCTTGTAACCGCTGCATACAGTCCCCAGAACGGATTCGGTGACTCAACCGGAGCATCCGAGCCGAGCGCCAGCCGCGCGCCGTGATCCAGTTGAGTCCGCAGGGCATAGGCATATTGAGAACGGTCTCCCCAAAACGCATCTGCCATCAGCATATCAGATGTAGCGTGGATCGGCTGCATGGAAGCAATGATGTTCATCCTGCCCAGGCGCGCAATATCGTCAGCGTGAAGCACCTGTACGTGCTCGATGCGATGACGAAGAGCAGGCAGGTCATTTTCTTTTTCGTAGCTGCGCAACTGCTCATATGCATTGAGCACTTCATGGTTGGCACGGTCACCAATGGCATGCACAGTCATGCCCAATCCGACCTGTGCCGCTTTGCGGCCATGCTCGAAGAGTTCCTCGCCATCCATGTTGAGGATGCCGCGGTTTTCGCCTTCGCCGATATAAGGCTGGAACATCGCAGCGGTGTGCGGACCAAGCGCGCCGTCCATAAAGGCTTTCACCGAGCCAATGCGGAGCCAGTCATCGCCGAAGCCGGCGCGCAGACCAAGCTCATAAGCCTGATCGAGCAATTCCACGGGAATGTTCTTCAACACGCGCAGTTTCAGCTTGCCATGCGCGTGCAGTTGCTGCAAAGCCATGAATGAATCACGACGATCAAAATCATGAACGCCGGTCAATCCCATCTTCCACAAAATGGCTTGAGCCTTCTCAATGGCATCGGCAATTTCCGCGATGGTCTGCTCGGGGATGGCGTCGCCCACCAGTTCCATCGCACTTTCGAGCAGGACGCCTGTGGCCGCTCCCTTCGCATCGCGTTGGATCTGTCCGTTTTGAGGGTCAGGTGTTTGTGGGGTAATGTTCGCAAGTTTCAGTGCAGCGGTATTGGCCCAGGAGGCATGTAATGATTTGGCTGTGAGATATACAGGGTTATTTGGCGCAACCGCATCGAGTTCGGAGGCGTGGGGCCAAGGACTCTCTCCCTCACCCCTAGCCCCTCTCCCGCTGGGAGAGGGGAACCACACGTTTTGATTCCAGCCGTGACCCAGAATCCATTCGCCGGGTTTCGCTTTCTCTGCGCGCTCTTCCACGCGGCGCAGACATTCTTCTTTTGTGTCTGTTTCACAATCTATCTTTTGCATACTTAATGAGTAATGCTTTAGATGTAGATGTGCGTCGGTAAGGCCGGGCAATATCACTCGCCCGTTCATATCCTGCTTTTCGGCGTTCGGATATTGCGGCAGGAGATTATTCGCTGCCCCGACCGTGACAATTCGCTCGCGGTCAATCAGGATCGCTGATTCCGCTGGATGCGATGGATCTTGAGTATAGATGTAAGCGTTGTAAAGCAGTTTCATATTTAATTCCGTGTAGGGGCACAGCGAATTCTGAAAGGGTTTGACGGTCTCTCGTTTCGCTGTGCCCCTACAAATATTATGTCAATTTTTCCAACAGGGAATCCAATTCTTCATTCGAGTAATAATAGATGGTGACCGTTCCGCCCTTTTTGCCATGCTTGAGCGAGACTTTCGTCCCCAGGCTCGAACGCAGACGACGTTCCACATCGCTCACATCCGCGCTCCGGCTTGCTTTCTTCCTGGAGATAGGCCTCTGCCCTGAATATTTTTTAGTCAACATTTCCGTTGTACGCACGCTCAAATCAAGAGCGATGATCCGATTCAACAACTCTTCTTGTTGTTTTGCAGATAATTTAAGCATGGCGCGCGCATGACCTTCGGTGATCTGTCCATTAACCAGCGCCTGTTTCACTGCGGCTGATGCATCCAGTAAACGGATGGTGTTGGTAACCGTGGAACGATTTTTCCCTACACGTGCTGCAATTGCATCATGCGAAAGGTTAAATTCCTTTTCCAGGTGTAGGTAGGCTTCCGCTTCTTCAATTGCATTCAAATCCGCACGCTGGACGTTTTCGATCAAGGCCAGTTCAAGCAGCTGCTGGTCGGTCGCATGACGAATGACAACAGGAACGGTTTTTAGTCCCGCCTTGCGCGAGGCCTGTAACCGGCGCTCACCCGCAACCAGGACATAAATCCCATTTTTGCCCGGTGAAACAATAATCGGCTGGATCACTCCATGCTCGCGAATGGAGACGGCCAGGTTTTCCAGTTCTTCTATATCGAATTTTTCGCGCGGCTGGCGCGGGTTGCGCTGGATTAAGTCAACGGCAACCTGTGTGATGCCATCTCCGCTCGGCGTTGTTTGACCAGTGGGGATGAGGGCATCGAGTCCTTTGCCAAGGCCGGAACGTTTTGGCATGAGTTCTCCTTACAATTCAATGTGAGGGTGGAACGAGCCCGTCGCTACTCCATCGCCCTCAAGCAATTCTTTGGCAAGCGCAGCATATGCATTCGCGCCAACAGAAGAAGGCGAGTAAGCGGAGATAGGGAGCCCATAGGAGGGCGCTTCCGCAAGACGGATGCTGCGCGGCACAATATTGTTGAAGACCTGTCCGGGGAAGTGGTTTTTGACTTCTCTGACCACGTCGGCGGAAAGCTTCGTTCGAGGGTCGAACATCGTCAGGATCACACCGCGCACGCGCAGGCCCGGGAAGAGCGCTGACTGGACTCGCTCGATCGTTTGGGTCAATTGTCCGAGTCCCTCCAGGGCGAGATATTCGCATTGAACGGGGACCAGCACCCCCTCCCTTGCAGCGATGAGTCCATTGACCGTCAGAATTCCAAGTGAGGGAGGGCAGTCGATCAGAATGTAGTCATATTTTCCATCGACGGATTCGAGCGCGTTCCTGAGTCGGAACTCGCGGCCTGATTCCTCCACAAGTTCGATTTCCGCCCCAGCAAGCGATGGGGAAGATGGTAAAAGCGCAAGTTGAAGTCTTTCATTGAAAAGAATGTATGAAGCAGGCGCATCCTCATTGAGCAATGCTTCATATGTGCTGCCTTGTACAGTACGTTTATCCACCCCAAGGCTGGATGTCGCATTCGCCTGCGGATCAAGGTCAACCACCAGTACGCGCTGACCCATTTGCGCAAGATACGCACCGAGGTTGATGGCCGATGTGGTTTTTCCCACTCCGCCTTTTTGATTGGCGAAAGTATAGATGCGGGTCACGAAAAACCTTTCATGGTTACAAGTAGATCTCCCGAATGAAAGCCCGTTTTGGATCGTTAGGGTCTACAATCACCGTCACTGCCTCTCCAACTCTTAGTTTTCTTGTACGGCCGTTTTTATTGATTGCGTTGTCGCTCGTTTGTTTCTCTCCCTGAAAGGTATAAGAATATTGTACACGGCCTCGTCCGCGAAAGAAACTGAGACCCGTCACAACTCCCTTCGCTTCCGTCCCGTCTTCAAACACGGAGGAGATGGTCCGATATCTCT
>DASWKT010000118.1:0-3468 GCA_036396515.1 Anaerolineales bacterium
TATACGATTAGTTTGGGCGTGGCAACCTTCCCTGAGGATGCAGACACGCTGAGCGAATTACTCCTGGCGGCGGATAACGCGGAATTAACCGCAAAGCGGCTCGGCAAGAATCGCGTCTGTGTGGCGAACAACTCTAAGAAAGCATAAACAACTGTCCTATTCCCCTCCATGATGAACAACTCATCCAACCCCTTCCTGACCTCGGACAGACTCGCGCTTTTTCCTGACTCGACCCGCATCCGGAACGATGCGCTGTTCATCGCGGGACATGATCTCGCCTCCCTCGCGGACCGCTACCTGACCCCGTTATACATTTACGACCGCGCCACCCTGGACGCGTGTGTTGCCGATTACAAATCCGCCCTGCGGACGCATTATCCTGCTGCCTCTCATATCACTTACGCAGGGAAAGCTTTCCTGTGCAAAGCGATCGCCGCATGGACTCAGGAACATGAATTGTTCCTGGATTGCACCGGTGAAGGCGAGATTGCAATAGCCGCTGCAGGGAATGTCCCGCGTCAGAATATTCTGGTCCATGGAGTGAACAAATCCATTTCAGATTTACAAACCGCGCTGAAACACGCCGGAACGATTGTTGTGGATAATCTTACAGAACTTCATCGCATTCATGTCATTCTGAGGGAGCATAGCGACCGAAGAATCTCTTTGAACTCTAAGGAGACTCTTCGCGGAGTTTATCCTGAGCGAAGTCGAAGGGCTCAGAGGGACATAAACCTTTGGCTTCGTCTCCTCCCCGGAGTTCCGGTCGCAACCCATCACTCCCACACCCAGACGGGGCAGCATGACAGTAAATTCGGAATGACTCGGGAAGAGATTATGGAAGCCGCCGCTTTTTGTAAAGGACACAGCCTGCCCTTGAAAGGCATTCACTTCCATCAAGGCTCGAATTTCCGAGACCCCGAGCCATTGATTCCCGCCATTGAAATGGCACTGGATCTTGCAAAAGAGATTGGACTTGGAGGTGATTGGCACTTCTGCCCGGGCGGGGGCTGGGGCGTGGCATATCATGAAGATGAACTGCCGGATCCATCTGTGGAGAGTTATGTGCGCGGCATCGCGGAGGCGGTCATCGAAGGCTGCAGACAGCGCGGGCTTGAGCTCCCTCACCTGCACCTCGAGCCGGGACGAAGCCTGATCGCACGCGCCGGTGTCGCCATCTATCGCGTCGGTGCGGTGAAGCGGCGCGGGGCTAGGACATGGCTGCTCACTGATGGCGGCATGGCCGATAACCCGCGTCACGCACTGTACGGGGCGCGATATTCCTGTTTAACGGTGGCAGGCGTCGAACGCGAAAGAAGCGAGCGCGTCCATATTGCAGGGCCATATTGTGAGTCTGGAGATGTCATTATCCAGGATCTATTAATGCCGCGCCTCGAAGAAGGTGAGCTGATCGCCATCCCCGTCGCAGGCGCGTACCATATGAGCATGTCCAGTAATTACAATGGTGCGCGCAGGCCCGCTGTATTGATGCTTGAAGAGGGAAATGCAAAATTGATGATTCGAAGAGAAACCGTGCAAGACCTTTTAAAGAACCAACTGTGAGACTTGCGGGTTATAATTTTGTTTGCATCACAAATCCGGCTTTAAAGGCATTCGATGAAAACGATCACCAGCAAAATCCGCTTGTACTGGCCGCTTATCAAATCGCTTCAAACGGGTTTGCTTCTGGCAACCGGCATCGCGGGCTACTTGAGTTCCCATCCCCCTTTCAGTATCCTCATCCTACTCGGTTTGTCGGGGAGCTTATTCCTTGCGATCAGCGGAAGCACCATCATGAACATGTGGTACGACCGCGACATCGACGCGCAGATGAAGCGGACGCATATGCGCCCCGCCGCTTCAGGAAAGCTGGATCACAGGGAAGTTTTTGCAGTGGGTCTGACGATTTCCTTTTTGGGCATCGGCTGGGCATTTGTCATCGCACCGTTATACGGACTCGTCGTTTTCGCAGGCTGGTTCTTCGATGTGATCGTGTACACGGTCTGGCTGAAACGCCGCACGTGCTGGAGCATTTTGTGGGGCGGAATCTCGGGCGCGATGCCGATCCTTTCCGGACGCGCCCTTGCAGTGAGTGAAATTGAGCTGGTTGGGATTCTGCTCGCGCTCTCCATCCTCTTCTGGATCCCCACGCATACGTTAACCTTCTCCATCAAATTCCGTAATGACTATAAAAACGCGGGCGTGCCAACGTTCCCTGAAACCTATGGCGAACGGTTCACCCGGGCGGTCATCGCAATTTCATCCATCCTTGCGGCGATTGCCATCGGCTGGGCAAGCATTCTGATCGGGTTGAGTGCCGGCCTGCTGAGTTTGATCGCGGTATTGACTGCCTTTATGCTCATCCTGGCCTTTGCCACCCTGCGCATCCACACGGACAGGATGAACTTTATGCTGTTCCGTTATGCATCGCTCTACATGCTGAGCGCGATGATCATTTTATCCATTCAGGGATTGATCTGATTCCTGCTTCTAGTTCTGATCAGTATTAATACGCATGCAACAGGTTCTCAATGGCTAACCTTGACGAAGCATTGCTTGACGATCTCTTGGGCAAGCTGGAAAGCGTTCGCTCCTGGTCGCCGCGCGTCATTTCCAAACTTGAGTCCCTGATACGTGCCGACGACGATTACGCCCTCTTTCGGATTAACCCGATTCAGTTCGCAACAGAAAAGCGGATTGCAGAGCCCGAAGCCATTGATCTGTTCCTCCACAGCGCGAAGCTAGGGTTGTTTGAAATGGAATGGCATCTGGTGTGCGCCATGTGTGGAAATATCGTTGACAGCTTCCGCCATATGCACAAGTTGCATTCCACATATGTTTGTAAGGAATGCGCTTACGAAAATAAGGCAACTCTGGACGACTATATTCAAGTCGCCTTCACAATCTCGCGCGTTGTTCGGGAAATTGCCTTCCATCATCCCGAATCGCTTTCCGCGGACGATCTTTTTTTCAAATACAACCTGTGCCGGGGTGCTCATTCCTGGTGGGAGGGCTGGGACCATGAACAGCTCTTTCGGGCGGTCACACAATTCCTTGACTATCTTGAGCCCGGCGATACCCGTCGGCTGGTTTTTCCTATTGAGCTTGGCTTCATCTCCCTGGCAAACGTGACCGATAAATCAACGCTCGGCTTCCTGGTGGGGTCAGACCCTGCCTCCGGCGTTCAAACCATCTCAACGCAGATAGTGGAGGGCAAGCTCCATGTGACGAACCTCCCGACGGCTCCTCCGCGCGCGGACTTTGGCTACATCGTATTCTCTTTCGATGAGCTCAGCCATCTCATGACCGGCCAGTTAATCCTAGAAATTGAAAACCACATGAATCACCGGGCCTGCATTTGGGTGGCTCATTTCAGGGGGACCCCACCGACAAGGCTACTCACCTTCGATCCTTTCCTCTCCGGGAAACGTCTGATTACCACCCAGGCATTTCGCACGCTCTTCCGCT
>DASWKT010000119.1:0-5214 GCA_036396515.1 Anaerolineales bacterium
TCGCTTAAGCAGACTCTTGGCTGACCTGAGAAAACTCTCTGACCTTGAGGAACGCTCGTTGGAAAACCTGCCAGTAAATGTTCCAGAGCTTTTACAGGATATGGTGGATGCGGCGCGCTCCCTGCCGGCCTATGGAGAGAGAGAAGTAAATTTGTTGATCTCGCGCGTGCCGTCACCCTTTCCGACCGTCAGAGGCGATCGCGACTTGCTCGGAGTGGCAATGTATAACCTGGTCGAAAACGCGCTCAAGTTCACGTCTGAGAATGAATCCGTGGAAGTCCGCGCATTGGAAGATGGAAGAACCATCGTCGTGGAAGTGGCGGATTCGGGTGGAGGCATCCCGGCGGAAGATCTATCCAATATCTTCGAAGAACTGTATCGCGGCTCTAACGCGCGCGGTGTGGACGGCAGTGGACTCGGGCTCGCACTGGTCCGACGTATTGTAGGATTGCACGGCGGAGAGATCGATGTACGCAGCCGGCAGGAGGAGCCGCGTGGCACAGTTTTCACCGTGCGTCTGCCTGTTTCGAAACGCTAGGCGCGTTACAGAATTGTGACATCTCTGGCACATGCCTGTAACAGGCGGGGAGTATAGTATAGGTATGAAATGTTTGCAGAACCCTCCGGAAGCAGAGCAGAGATTAATTAGAGCCGTACAACGGGGCGATCTTGATGCATTCAATCTATTGATCCTGCGCTATCAAAACCTCCTCTTTGGGATTGCGTTTCGTATCCTGCGCGATGAAGATGCAGCGGAAGACGCTGTTCAGGAGGCTCTCATCTCTGCATTCCGCAAGTTCAACACGTTTCGCGGCGGCTCACTCAGGAGCTGGCTGGCGCGGGTCGTGGTTAATGCCTGTTACGATGAGATGCGATACAAACGCCGCCAGCGTTCTGTCCCGTTTGAATATTTCAACTCCGCTGGCGATGAGATCGAAACCAGCTATTGGCTGGTTGATCCCGAGGTGGGGCCGGAAGAACATTTTGAGGCTCATGAGTTGGACCGTGCCGTGAGGGACAGCCTTCACACTCTCCCACCCATGTACCGCACGGTTCTTGTGCTGGTGGATGTTGAAGGATTATCCTATGAAGAAGCGGCTGCCGCGGCGGGCGTTCCCGTTGGGACGGTAAAAAGCCGGCTGGCGCGCGCCCGTTTGCAAATGCAAAATTCTTTACAGGCATTGGGAGAATTATTGCCGTCTCCATATCGGATCGAAATGTCTGTTTCAGTAGGAATCTAAAATTCAACAGATCATGATTTCGGAGTGCAGTTGATCATTGTGGAGGTTTCAACTGCATACTCCTCGGGTGTGATAAGCCGCCGGACTCCAACTTATTCAAGGAAAATCAATGCGACGGCCATTTATTATTCTCATAATACTCACCATCTTCCTTTCAGCCTGTGGCACACTCGAAATTTATATTGATACTCCATCAGTGGGTGAGCCTGCTATTCCCCCTCTTCAAGCGACTGCTGAACCTGCGCTTTCATTAGCCTCTTCTTCGGAAGAAATTCAACGCGCCATGCTGGAGAGTGCCACCCACTGGCTGTCTATATGGATGGATGGCACGACCACACAGTACGCGCCGGAAGGATCGGATGCACCACCGCAAGTCTCACGCGAGCAGGTTTGGATCGATCTGTCAACGAACCGTTTCCGCATTTTGACGGGACCCAGCCAAGGGAATGCGGAAAGATTCCTTGCCTGTGATGGCATGACCATCCTTGAGATGGATCTCAAGACCGGTCAAAGCCAGTCTCGTCCGTTGCCTGAATTTGCCAAGACAGGACAATTTGTCCCGACACTGGAACTGGGCTACGGCTTCCCACAACCGCTCTGGGGCCAGATGGGTACACCACTTTCGCAACTGGCTTTTACTTCAGACTTTGCGCAGGGTGAGGGTACATTCAAGCCTCTGGCAACTGAATTTGTCTCGGGACGTGAAACGCTCGTTGTGGAATGGACAAACGTACACAGCGAGTTACCTGCATGGCACATGTGGCTGGATGCCAAGACCGCGGTCATATTAAAGATGCAGACTTTTGGGAAAGGTGGAGGGGATACGATCCAGAGTGAAGCCGTTGTAAAGCAAGTGATATACGATGACATCTTTGCTAATTCTTTATTCCGCGCGCCCTCGTCACTGCCGCAGTTTGGCGGTGTAACTGGCAGGGGGAGTCAACCTGTCGAAACGGGAACAATTGCTGCATCCGGGAAAGATGCGCTGGGTGAGTTATATTTCTTCACGTTGCCGCATCAGGCAGGTCAATCCATTCATTTGGTTCGTTTACCAGGGATGTGCGTGGTGGGCATTGCAGAATGTCCGCAATTGGAGTCGGTCAGCGCTCCATTTCCATTCGATTTCTCGTTGACGCCGCTGTCGTGGTCGCCGGACGGAAGCTTCGCCGCGTTCGCATATCCTGATGACCCGAATGGCACGCCATACAAGTTGTGGTTGTTTGACCCGGCCGCGCAAACTTGGACTGCATTGTTTGAGTATGCCTATATTGATCCGCCATCCTGGTCGCCTGATGGAAAGTGGATTGCTTTCCGCGTGCAGGATGGTTTGGGTGGGGAGGCTGTATATGTGGTTCAGCGCGATGGTTCCGGGTTGACGGACCTGACATCCACAAGTAGCTTGCCTGAGGATGGGCGTCCCTATGTAATGGATGGCTGGGTCACTGGAAACATTATCCTGCGGTCAGCGAAGCCTGGTAATGAAGGCGTGATCTCTCTCATCCGCATTGCAGATGGGCGCGTGCGGCCGATGTTCAAAACCTCCCTGACCAAGGCGGTGTTCGTTCCATCAAGCGATGGCGGGTGGCTGGCTTATGATGACTATGACTACGAGGGCGAGAAACATACGCTTTACGTAACGGAGCCTGATGGCGCGAATCCCGTTGAGCTGGCAAGCTTTAGCGGTGGAACTTTGCATCCGATCATCTGGTCACCGGATAATAACCGTCTTGCTTTTGCCTACTATACTGAATTTACACAAGACGGCGATCCCACTGCCGATGTATATATCATCGATAAAAATGGCAGAGGTTTGAAGCAGGTTTATAGGGGCGTGACGGTTGGTGGGGTGATGTTCTCACCCGACGGGAAATATCTACTCATTGGCGAAACGACCAGCCCGACAGGCGGACATCTCTTCACGGTGGATCTGGAGACGCTGGAGCAGCGTATCGTCCAGGCCTCAGGATTGTCCCTCGACACTGATTGGTTTATGCCCTCCTGGCGACGATAACTAATTTGAAGAATCAAAAGAGCCAAAGGTTTTGCCTCTGGCTCTTTTAGTTATGCAGTTGAGTGTTGTAGTTATAATAATGAGGTCTTTTATGAGTAGAAAGCGAGTATATTATGGGTAACAAAGACGCGTCTAGGGAAGTCTGGGCAAGCGGCGATTCCTATGAGCCTTATGTCGGCCGCTGGAGTCGCCTCGTTGCGCAGGAATTTATCCCCTGGCTGGTTGTATCGGAAGACAGTCAATGGCTGGATATTGGATGTGGCACAGGCGCGCTCTGTCAGACTATTCTGGATTTGGCAAATCCCCAAAATGTGAAAGGAATTGACCGTTCGGAAGGTTATATAGAATATGTGCGCAGCAGGGTCAGCGATCCGCGCGCGGCGTTTGAAACAGGAGATGCACAGGCGTTGCCAGTGGAGTCAGAGATATATGATGCCGCAGTCTCTGGCTTGGTGCTGAACTTTGTACCGGGACCCAGCCAGATGATCGCGGAGATGGCGCGTGCAGTTCATAGAGGTGGAGTAATTGCTCTTTACGTTTGGGATTACGCGGGCAAGATGCAAATGATGCGTCATTTCTGGAACGCAGCGTTGGCGTTGGATCCGGCTGCTCGTGATCTCGATGAAGGAAGACGTTTTCCGGTTTGTAATCCTGACTCATTAGCTGAATTGTTTCAGAATACCGGGCTTTCTCAAGTGGAAGTCCGCCCGATTGATATTTCAACTGATTTCAAAGACTTTGATGATTACTGGTCGCCATTTTTGGGTGGCCAGGCACCTGCTCCACGTTATGCAATGTCATTGAGCGAGGAGCGACGTGCTGAATTGCGGGAGAGAATATACAATAGTTTGCCATTTGCACTGGATGGATCTATTCCGCTCGTGGCGCGGGCCTGGGCAGTAAGAGGGGTCAAATAGAGGGAAGGACAAAGGTCCAAAATTTTCAAAAGGAGAACGTATTGCTTGCCACTGGCACGTCAAGGCAAGAATCGGGGTAAAGGGAGAGCAAAGACATCCTCAACCAATCGGTCGGGGATGTCTCTTTTTGCGTATTACCAATAACGGATTACTTCCCCAGTTTTTTCTTGAACGCCTCGGTCAATGCGGGGACGATCTGAAACAAATCACCCACCACTCCATAACGGGCTTGCTTGAAGACAGGCGCATCGGCATCCTTGTTGATGGCAACGATCAACTTGGCGTTGCGCATCCCAACCAGATGCTGGACCGCGCCTGAGATGCCACAGGCGATATACAGATCAGGCGTGACGACCTTGCCTGTCTGCCCAACTTGATGTGAATACGGAATATAACCGCCATCGACTGCCGCACGACTTGCTCCGACCGCACCACCGAGTACGTTTGCCAACTCCGTGATGAGCGCGAAGCCTTGATGGGCGCGCCAGATCTCTGCTTGTCTCTCATCCAGGCCCGCGGGTGGCTGCAGAGATGGGTTGTTCGAGACGCCGCGCCCGCCCGAGACGATGACACCCGCGTCTCCCAGGTTCACCGCGCTCTCAGATGCAGAGTATCCTTCCACATTTGTCAACGCATCCGCTTTAGCTTCAACCTTTGTCGCGGTGCCTGATTTGCTTGGGTCAGCTTCGGGTTTGGGAAAAGCGCGCCCGCGGATGGTTGCCATCACAGGCTTGCCTGAGCACACGGACTTCTCCAATAACTTGCCTTCATAGATTGGGCGTGTTGCAACTAACTTATCGCCATTTGCTTCTAGTCCCGAGATGTCAGTCAACACACCTGTGGATAAATCCACTGCGGACATGGCGGCAAGCTCGCGGGTGCGGGCAGTTGTGGGAAACAGGATCAAGTCCGGGCTTTGTGAGGAAGCGAGCGCCGAGAGGGTAGATGCATAGGGTTCAGCGCGGTAATCCATGAGCGCCGCGTCATCCGCGACGAAGACTTCATCAGCGCCATATTCAAACGCGGCTTTGGCGATATCATCCAC
>DASWKT010000120.1:0-3287 GCA_036396515.1 Anaerolineales bacterium
TATCGACTACTTCATCTGGCAGATCGTTATCCACATTCCGTGCCGAGATGGGCGAAGAAAAACCGCGCAGTTCAATCCCTTCCGTGTGCCAGTCGCGCACCCGGTGAATATACATCTGAGCAAGTACAGTTGAGTTTTCACCATAGACTCGATAAAGTTCCTGATAAGCCCTTGCACGTACTTGAGGTGAGGGGCTTTGAAAATAACTTGTTAGCTGGTCGCGGGTAAGGGATTGCTTTTCACCATCAACTTCCCAGGTAAAAGCGAATTGATTTGTGATCATTTCATAAAGATTGACCATGGCATCAATCCCATTCACATCTTTCAGATTGATCATCCTCTCTTCTATTTCACTGAGCGTGAATGGTTGGAAGCGCCTCATCGTTTCGAGAAAATAATGCAAGTCGCCACTCTGTTCAATCAATCTGCTTGTAGTCGCATCGGGCAATTCCTTGAACCATAACTCAAAGAACAACGCCCGATTGCTTACGTCGGTCAATACCTGATCGACTCGGTCGCGCAAATTCAGCGCGGCGGGATTTTGCGTATTCTCTGCGAACCAAAGGTCTGCATATCCTTCGATTCTGCTTTTCAGGATATTGATTGACTCAAGGATTGCAAGAACTTTTTGGAAATCCTGCAAAGCGATCTCTGAAGTGAGCAACTCGCGCCTCGCTTCGAACTGACCGAGAGTTTGCTCCAGTTTCGAGAAAGTTTCGTCCAATGCCTGATCAAGCGGCTCCGGGAGCAGATCACTTAACGACCACCTGGTTGGCTTATCGACTTGCTCCATGAGTGCCTCCAAAGTTCGTCATTGCGAGGGCGGTGCTTTTCCGCCCGAAGCAATCTCCTTGTCGAGTAGGGGATTGCTTCGTCGCAAAGAGCAAGAGCGCTCCTCGCAATGACGATAATCTATTTACTTTGTCGTCTTGTATTTGCTGCGCAAGCAAGTAATACGGTCTTGATTTGGAAAGGAGTCAGCTCGGGATGTTTGGCTCGGATAAGAGCAGTGATTCCTGTAATGTGCGGCGCGGCGAAACTATTGCCGGTGCAGACCAGGTATTGCTTCTTGTTCCATGCAACCTCCACATCGATTCCGGGTGCGCCAAACTCAACGGGCGGATTCGGGTTGTAATAATACGTAAATGGATCATGCCCTTCATGCGCGGCGACCGAGATCACGGATGCATATAACGAAGGGTAACTGGGTTCGGGAATGTTGTTCACGGCTGAGATCAGGTTCATGTTTTTGAAATACGCCTGGTCAGCGAGGTCATGAAAAAGCCCGAAAAATTCCTCAAGTGAAGTGCTCAAACTCAGGTTGACAACCTGCATATCGTTTTCGACTGCCCAATCCAGACCGGCGGCAAATTGAATGGCGCGCCCACCCATGTTGCGTCCGAGCACACGCACACTGTAGATTTCCGCCTCCGGTGCGATCGAATGGATGATACCTGCACACGCAGTCCCGTGACCGGAAACATCGATCGGCTTATCGTCCGGTTTGATGCGGTAATTGTCCTCGGCTTTCGCGTCATAATCAACGACAACTCCACCGCGGACGCAACCCTCCAATGCCGGATGATCGTACTCGACGCCGCTATCCACCACAGCGACGCGAATCCCTTTGCCGGTGCTGTTACCCCATGCCCAGTCGGGCGTTATTTTGGCAAACGGCCCTTGTGCCAGCAGTTCTTGAATGGCGTCCGGCGTGAAATTCTGGGACCAGGCAGGGCGTAATGTTTCTTCGGGCATTTATCTGAACCTGCGTGGTGCTGAAGTAGATTTGCGGTATTCAGCAAAGACGTTCAATATCTGTAAACAGGTTTTTCTTTCCGCCTCACCGAGCGCGCTGATGTCATTGAACAGGTCTGCCAGTTCCAGGAGGTCTGAAGGTCTATTTTCCCGGCTTAGGGCCTGATCCAGTGTGGATTGTAAGTCGGACGCATCCTGCGATTTATCAGACTTGGCAAGTCGTTTCAAGCCGTGTACCAGTGCCTGTTCAATACTATCAATCTGTTGGGACATGTCAATTGCCATGGCAGCTTGCTGGGCAAACATACCCAGTAATTCCATGTCTTGCAAATCAAAGGAAGCGGCGTCGATCTTGTCCAATATTTCCATTACGCCGATCACCCGGTCATCAGAAGAGATAAGGGGGGTTGCAAGTATCGAGTCGGGAACGTAGCCGGTGCTTTTGGCAAAATCCTGATTAAAGCGCTTATCCTCGCGCACGTTCGAAGTGGCGATCGGTTGACCGGTCATGAACACATACCCGGCAATGCCTTTATCGTAGGGGAACTTTGTACCGACAAGGTCCTGGTCAGAAGGACCAAAAGCAACCTTGAATTCCAGTGCCTCCTCCTCTTCGTTGACCAGCAGTATGGAAGCCGCCGCTGCCCCAAATATCCGCGCCGCTGCATCCACAATGGATTTCAACAGCACATCATTGGACCTTGGCAATACGGCCCGTCCACTCGCTTCTATCGAAATTAGCAAACGCTGCAATTGCTCGGATAACTTCTCTTCATGGGAGCTTGAATCTGATTTCATCATGCCTGCCATTCAAAGTATATATTGAAAAGTGGATTTTCTGTACCCGCGTGCGGAGTGCAGAAAATCCACTTTATTGGTCTGCCTGGCTATTAGTCCTGAACTTTATATTCTTCTGAATTCGGGTCGAACGCAATGCGGAATGTAGACTTACTGATCGCCTTGGTGGAAGCTTTGCTAATGGCCCTATCCGCGGCCTTCGTATTCATTTTGTGGGCAGCCACTTCAGAGGCTTTGCTGATGGCTCTATCCGTGGCTTTGGTAGTCATTTTGTGCGCGGCAACTTCAGACGCCTTGGTGGAGGCTCTGCTAACAGCCCTATCCGCGGCTTTGGTGGTCATTTTGTGCGCGGCAACTTCAGACGCCTTGGTGGAGGCTCTGCTAATGGCCCTGTCGGCGGCTTTGACATTCATTCTGTGCGCAGCTACTTCAGTCACAATAAGCTCATCGAGAATTTTGCGTTCCTCGTTGGACAGGGTAGCACGCAATGCAGACAATTTCTTGAACAGTCGTTTGGAAGCTTGCTTTTCAGTGGTCTTCATGTTTTATCTCCTTTTGATACAACGTTTGAATATGATTGGTCTTAATATACAACTTTGCCGTTCATCTGTCTGTCACTTAGGCGACATAAAAGGTTAGACCAACAAGTTGCTTTCCAGACTCTCCAGAGCTTTGCGATTCAAGATCAGGATGCGGCCGCGCCCTGTAATCAAACATCCGTCGCGCCGCCATTT
>DASWKT010000121.1:0-18042 GCA_036396515.1 Anaerolineales bacterium
ATTGGCAAACTCACTGTAAAGTACGATTCGTGACTCCATGCTATCCTATTGGCAGGGATTTTTATCTGAGTTTGCTGGTTGTTTTCGTTTCAGGCGTTTTTTGTAAAGGAGTTCAACATGTTGCAAGTCTGCTTTGGATCATACCTGGTACTTGGTCTGCCTGCCATATTATTGCTCTGGACAGCTCTGGCAGCTTCAAGGATGCATGATATGGAAGAAGGACATGATCGTCAACGCTTTTATCGGATCGCGTTGGCAATTTCGAATTTCAAAAATGCACAATATGGAAGAGAATATGATCTCCTTGAAGATCATGCTTCTATCTAGAAATCCGAGCTTCCATTTTCCAGTCACCGAGAATAAATCTCGATAGCATTTATAGTTCATCCTCATTTGTTATAGACCCCGATCGTCTTTCGACCATCGGGGTCTATAACTTTAACAAGACGTTAACCTATTCTTCTCTTGTCCTTAAAACCCCCTTGATAAGATTTCAATGTATAAAAAATCTAAGGAGAAAAATAGAAATGACCAAATTTGTTCGTTCGTTCATGTTCGTACTCATTGCAATGAGTTTTGTGCTCGCCGCGTGCGGCGGAGGAGCTACAACGACGGAAGCGCCGGTTATTGAACCTACTACCGCCCCCGCCGAGCCAACTGCTGCCCCTGCTGAACCCACTGCAGCGCCGACAGAAGCACCGACCGAAGACGCGATGGCAATGTATGCGCCCGACGCTGTTTCAGGTGATATTGTCAGTGCAGGTTCTTCAACCGTCTTTCCACTCTCTGAGCGCATGAAACAGCGCTTTGAGGAAGAAGGATTCACTGGAAACCTAACAATTGATTCTATTGGCTCTGGTGCCGGTCTCGAACGCTTTTGCGTGGCTGGCGAAACCGATATCGCCAATGCATCACGTGCTATCAAGGACAGCGAAGTGGAATCCTGTACTGGCATCGGCCGTACTGTAGCGGAATTCCAGGTGGGTATCGATGCCCTCACAGTTGCCGTGAGCGCTGAAAATGATTTCGTGACTGATGTCACTCTTGAAGAACTGGCTCTGCTCTTCTCATCTGCAGAACTTTGGTCTGATGTTCGTCCTGAGTGGCCCGCCGAACAGATCCTGCGCTTCAGCCCCGGCACTGACTCTGGTACCTTTGACTTCTTCGTTGAAGCCGTTATGGCTCCTGCTAATGGCGACGATATGGATGCTGCTGAAGCAGCCATCCTCGATGCCGCTAACCTTCAGCTCTCTGAAGATGATAACGTCTTGGTGCAGGGTGTTCAGGGTTCACCCTATGCCATCGGCTACTTCGGTTACGCTTACTATCAGGAGAACGCAGGCACATTGACGCCTCTCTCCATCAATGGTATTGCGCCAACGGCTGAGACCGCCGAATCTGGAGAGTACCCGATTTCCCGCCCGCTCTTCATCTACTCCAGCACTGAGATCATGCAGGAAAAGCCCCAGGTGGCCTCGTTCATCTGGTTCTATCTCAACAATGTAAATAATGAAATCCTCGATGTCGGCTACTTCCCGGTCAGTGAAGGCAAGGCTCAGGAAAATCTTGACGCTTGGAATTCCGCACTGGGCATGTAAGCTGTAATTCTAAAACTTAAGAATGTGAAAACATCCTTCCTCCTTCATTAGAAGGAGGAAGGATAAAACTATGTAAGGAGCAGGCATGATAGAACAGGAAAAGAAGAGAAACCTCACAACTTTGTTTAGCAGGCCCCCAACTGGCTTGCGTGGACGTCGTCGGGTAGGAGAGAGGATCATCCAGGGATTGTTGTTCTTCAGCGGCTTCGTGTCCATCTTTACTACGATTGGAATTGTCTATGAGTTGGGCAAAGAGGCCCTGTTATTTTTCCAGCTTCCGCAGGTGAGCATTCTTGCAAGTCTCACCAACACGAAATGGCAACCGCACACAGGGAATTTCGGGATATGGCCTCTGGTTACCTCAACATTGATGACAACACTGATCGCCATGTGCATCGCAATTCCTCTCGGTCTGGGGGTCGCCATTTATTTGAGCGAATATGCCACGCCAAGAGCCAGAAATACTCTCAAACCAATTTTAGAAGTGCTGGCAGGCATCCCAACCATTGTGTACGGATATTTCGCGTTGATATTCATGACCCCGCTTTTGCGTTCGATTTTCGGAAGAGATGTGGTCGAAATCTATAACACAGCTTCGGCCGGACTCGTAATGGGGATTCTGATCCTGCCCCTCATCACGTCCATGACGGAGGACGCTCTCAGCGCGGTGCCGCGTTCTTTAAGGGAGGCAGCTTACGGCATGGGCGGGACGCGTCTCGAAGTCGCTTTGCAGGTCGTCGTCCCGGCGGCGTTATCTGGCATTGCCGCGGCTATCATCATCGGCGTGTCTCGCGCGATCGGTGAAACAATGATCGTGGCAGTGGCCGCGGGTGCGGGACCTAAGTTCACATTGAATCCATTCAAGGGTGCGGAAACGATCACAGGACATATCGTCCGCATTTCGGGCGGAGATCTATCCTATGACTCGATTGATTACAACAGCATCTTTGCACTTGGATTATTGCTCTTTATTATTACGCTAACGTTGAACATCATCAGCCAGCGAATCGTGCGGCGTTTCCGTGAGGTGTATGAGTGAAAGAGAAGATCATCCATTCGGATTACAACGTCAACATCAAAGGGCGCCGTCGCAATGGCTCAATCTGGCGGTGGATACTTCAACTATCTACGATCATTGGCATCATTGCACTTCTGGCCCTGATGCTCAACATCATTGACAGCGCTTTCGGTTATGTTGCCTATGAAGCCAGGGTAGACCCTGATTCACTTATAGTGGACGGCACACCTGTGCAGGATCAAAGCAAAGAACAATTAGTGACTCTTCTTCAATCCACTCTTTCGAGCGGCGCATACAATAAATTGGATAACGAAAAACCTTTTGCTGACAGATCGCTCGAAGAAGTTTATCAACTAGTCATTGAAAGGATTATCAGACCCAAAGTGGTACAAGTGTGGAAACTCTGGCCGTCCCTGACACAAGCAGATGAGATACGCGCGACTATAGCGCGGGATTATCCAAAAGCAGAATTGGATTTCGTCTCCTGGCTTACCTATGACTTCGTCGCTCGACCTCAGACTAGTGAACCTCTGACCGCAGGCGTCCGCACAGCCATCCTCGGTTCATTATGGACAATCCTGTTCACTGTCTTGCTCGCCTTTCCTCTCGGCGTCGGCGCGGCAATTTATCTTGAAGAATATGCCACCGACAACTGGCTCAATCGCCTGATCCGAACCAATATCAACAATCTGGCGGGGGTCCCATCCATTGTCTATGGCATTCTAGGCTTAGCCATCTTCGTGCGGACGCTTGAGCCGCTTACAAGCGGGGAGATATTCGGACTCGTGAATCCCACCACAGCCAATGGGCGTACGGTCCTTGCCGCGGGACTTACATTGGGCCTGCTCGTGCTTCCGATCATCATTATCAACGCCCAGGAGGCGATCCGTGCTGTGCCCCAGTCTCTGCGCCAGGCCAGTTATGGAATCGGTGCAACAAAGTGGCAGACCGTCTGGTCGCATGTATTGCCAAACGCGATGCCCGGAATTTTGACAGGCACAATCCTTGCCATCTCACGTGCCATCGGCGAGACCGCGCCATTGGTGGTTGTAGGTGCCTCCACTGCAATTAGTTTTGACCCCACATCGCCATTTTCCAAATTCACCACACTCCCTATTCAAATTTACCAGTGGACTTCCCGTCCGCAGGATGAATTTCGTAGTTTGGCGGCCGCGGCAATTCTTGTCTTGCTCATTATCCTACTCAGCTTGAATGCTTCGGCTATTCTGTTTCGTAATCGTTTCAGCAGGAGACTCTAATCATGGCTCAACCACTTCCGAATCAAGAGAAAACGAGATACGTTCTCGAAACTAAAGATCTAAGCATCTTTTACGGCGATTTCCGCGCAGTGACGAGCGTGAATATCCCGATCCAGCGCCATATGATCACGGCGATTATTGGCCCTTCGGGATGCGGCAAGAGCACGCTCTTACGCGCCTTCAATCGCATGAACGAATTATTCACAGGCACAAGGATCGAGGGTGAAGTCCTCTTTGATGGCGAAAATGTATATGACCCATCCGTTGACCCGGTCGAAGTCCGATATCGAATCGGAATGGTCTTCCAAAAACCAAATCCGTTTCCGAAATCCATCTACGAAAATATTGCCTGGGGGGCGAGAATCCATGGCTTCAAAGGAAAGATGGATGATCTGGTCGAATCCTGCTTACGACAAGCCGCGTTATGGGACGAAGTAAAGGACATATTGAAGCAGTCCGGCCTGGCACTCTCAGGTGGACAGCAACAACGTTTGTGCATCGCGCGCGCTTTGGCCGTCCAGCCCGAGGTCATTTTGATGGATGAACCGGCCTCCGCGCTTGACCCGATTGCAACACTGAAAATAGAAGAACTAATGCAGGAGCTTAAGAAGAACTATACTATCGTCATTGTAACTCACAATATGCAACAGGCAGCGCGCGCCTCCGACTACACTGCCATGATGATGCTTTCGGGAAACGGCGAACGTTCAGGCACCGTGATCGAATTCGATCAGACCAATCGGATCTTTACGAATCCAAAAGATAAGCGCACAGAAGATTATGTCACCGGCAGGTTCGGATAAATTGGAGATCCATGGTGCTGCGATCACATCCGAGCCACCATTCAAATAATCGTCAGCTAACTTCAATAAGACAAATTGAGATGAACGGAAGAAGCAGTATAATATGACGAATAGCAATAGAAGTGAGGATCCCATGTTACGCAAAACATTTGAAAATGAAATCCAGCAGGTCAAAGATGACGTGCTTGTGCTTGGCAGTATGGTGGAACAGGCAATTCTTAATTCGGTGGAAGCGCTGAAAAAACGCGACATCAAGGCATCTGAAAAAATCTTTACCGAAGATAAAGAGATCAATGGGAAGCGCTTCGAGATAGAAAACCAGTTAATGGTGCTGATCGCCACTCAACAGCCGATGGCACGCGACCTTCGCATTCTGGCTTCCACGCTGGAAATCATCTCCGAGTTGGAACGCATGGGCGATTACGCCAAAGGGATAGCCAACATCAATATCCGTATGGGCGATGCCCCATTGCTCAAACCCTTGATCGATGTTCCACGCATGGCAAACAAAGGCGTTGACATGCTGCACCGCGCCCTAACGGCTTTTATCAATGAAGATGTGGAGACGGCGAAATCAATTCCCGTTGAGGACGATGAAGTGGATGCGCTTTATAATCAGGTCTATCGCGAACTGATGACCTTTGTCATTGCCGACCCAAAGATGATCGAGCGCGCAAACTGGCTCTTGTGGGTGGCTCACAATCTCGAACGCTTCGCGGACCGTGTGACAAATATCTGCGAACGAACGATCTTTATCGCTACGGGTGAAATGGCTGAGATCAAATCTACAGACGATGAGTTCTGGCAACAGCAGAAACAGGAGAAGTAAGGCAAAATCCGCCTGTATGTTCAGGCGGATTTTTTGTTTGCATATCGTCCACCGAGGCTGGCGGCTCCAGCAATAACCCTAGCCCATTCTGCCGGTGATATAAGCTTCCGTTAATTCCTGTTTAGGTCTGGTAAACATTTCGTTCGTATCAGAAAATTCCGCCAACTCCCCCAGCCAGAACAAGCCCGTGTAATCCGAAACCCGCGCGGCTTGCAGCATGTTATGTGTGACGATCACAATCGTATAGTCCTTCTTTAGTTCTGCGATCAACTCTTCCACGCGCAGCGTCGCGATGGGATCCAGCGCAGAAGTGGACTCGTCCATCAAGATCACTTCCGGCTGGACGGCAACGACACGAGCTATGCATAACCTCTGCTGTTGACCCAATGAAAGGCCAAGCGCATCAGATTTCAGATCAGCCTTCACCTCGTCCCATAAAGCCGCGGCACGCAGAGATTTTTCCACCACTTCATCCATCTTAACGTCCAGGCCCATTACACGCGGACCGAATGCCACGTTATCATAAATCGATTGCGGGAATGGATTCGGTTTCTGAAAGACCATGCCCACCCTTTGTCTGAGTGTAACCACATCCATATCTTCATCGTAAATGTCTTTTCCATCCAACAAGATTTTGCCATCGACTCGTGTACCGGCAATCGTATCATTCATCCGATTCAGACAACGCAAAAAGGTGGACTTACCACACCCGGATGGACCGATGAGCGCAGTCACTTTGCGCGGCTCTATTTCAATGTTGATATTAGAAAGCGCTTTGAAATTGCCATAATAAAAATCAAGATCTTGAACAAAAAAAACAGACTGGGATTCGGTCATGGCTCGATTTTATCATGTCACTGACATGCCCAAAACTTTCGGCTATAATTCAATCAATGAACCGTTTCATTCTGCTCATCATCATGCTGTTTGTCATCGTAATTTCTGCATCGTGCGGCCCCGCTTCATCAGAGGAGGCCGCATCTGATTCTCCAGCGGCGTATATCGAGAACAAGGGTTCGGATACCATCGTCAACCTTGCACTCGCCTGGGCGGAAAGATATCAAAGCAACCACCCGGAAGTCCGGATATCGGTGACAGGCGGCGGGTCGGGAACAGGAATCGCTTCCCTCATCAACGGGACGGTGGACCTCGCTAATGCATCTCGCAAAATAAAGGAGGAGGAAATTGATGAGGCAAAGTCCAATGGCATTGAACCCGTTGAGCATATCATCGCACGTGACGCGATTGCGGTTATTGTGAATCCAGAGAATCCAGTGAGTCAATTAACCTTGAAACAGATCTCCGATATTTACAGTGGCAGGTACAGCAATTGGTCCGAGGTTGGCGGTGATGACCGGCCCATTGTGCGGCTCTCACGCGAGACCAATTCAGGCACACATGTATATTTCCTCGAAACTGTTTTGAGGCTGGGAAATAGTGATGATAAGACTCTCTTCTCGATGGATACACTCCTGCTTCCTTCTTCTGAAGGAATCATCGCCGAAGTGAGGCAAAACCCAAATGCCATTGGCTATGATGGGCTCGGCTATGTGCCTAAAGATCTGAAGATGATTGCGATTGCAGAAGAAGAAGGTGGGGCTTACGTATTGCCATCTATCCCCACTGTGAACGATAAAAGTTACCCCATTGCACGCGACCTTTATATGTATACCGATGGACAACCAACAGGGATTGTCAAAGAATATCTCGATTGGATCCTTTCACCTGAGGCACAAGAGATCGTTGCCGAACTCGGTTTTGTGCCGGCATCCCCCAACCCTGACCCCTCTTCCTAAGGAAGAGGTGGGAGAACTCCTATGGAAAAATCACTCAACTGGCGCGAATTTGCCATCACCCGTCTTATCAAAGCCTCAGGCTATTCAGCCATACTCTTCGTCGCGCTCATCTTTTTCTTCCTCGTGCGAGAAGGCTTCCCCACCTTTGGAGAAGTGGAAGTCTCTTCACTCTCCAGTATTCGCTGGTATCCCATCGAAGATCACTTCGGCATCCTGCCTCTCATTACAGGTTCGCTCGTCGTGACAATCGGTGCGGGCCTGATTGCAGTTCCATTTGGAATTGGCACAGCAATCTACATCTCCGAGATCGCGCCACGCTGGATGCGTGAAATCCTCAAGCCTCTCGTTGAATTACTTGGCGGACTTCCCTCTGTTGTTCTCGGATTTCTCGGAATTCTGCTACTCTCTCCCTTTCTGCGGGCCTTTCTGGACCTCCCGACTGGCCTGACAGCCTTTACCGGATCGCTGCTTTTGGGCGGGATCGCGGTACCCACCGTCGTGTCGGTTGCGGAAGATGCACTTGATTCCGTACCGCGCGCTTATCGTGAAGGCGCGTGGGCTTTGGGCGCAACTCGCTGGCAGACGATCTGGCGCGTGACTCTTCCCGCGGCGCGCTCAGGTGTATTAACTGCCATCATGCTTGGCGTGGGGCGCGCCATCGGCGAGACGATGACCGTCATGATGGTTACAGGAAATGCGCCTGTGCTTGCTATCAAGCTTGGCAGTTTATTCTCCCCTGTACGCACCATGACTGCCACCATCGCTGCAGAGATGGGCGAAGTGGCCAATGGAAGCGTACATTACCACGTATTGTTTTTCATCGGTATTGTTTTGTTCCTGATCTCGCTGGGTGTAAATATCACAGCTTCCTCTGTCGTCTTCCGCACAAAGAAACGTGCCGAGAGGATATTATCGTGAGACGAGCATCATCCATGAACCGCCATCTTGTGCAGCGCCTGGGCTTCACCGGTATCACCTTGATGGCAATCGCAACAGTGATTCCCATTGTCGCCGTCGTCATCTATATACTGTTTAAAGGCGCGTCTGCGATCTCTCTTGAATTTCTTACAGGCTTCCCACATGACGGTATGCGCGCTGGTGGCATCCTGCCTGCCATCATTGGCACAATCTATCTCACAGTTGGGACAGCGATCTTCTCTGTTCCCCTCGGAATCGCCGCGGCAATCTATCTTTCTGAGTATGCAGGTGATACACCTCTGACGCGCACAATACGTATCGCGATCATTAACTTGGCGGGCATTCCCTCGGTCGTATATGGATTGTTTGGGCTTGGTCTATTCGTCCTCTTCCTAAATTTCGGCACATCCATCCTTGCGGCTTCACTCACACTTTCCATTATGACGCTGCCTGTGATCATCAGCACTGCGGAGGAGTCCTTGCGTGCAGTTCCCCAGGCATTTCGCACGGTGAGCATTTCCCTCGGCGCAACTGGCTGGCAGACCATTCGCCGCATTGTTCTGAAGGAGGCCTTACCCGGCATTCTCACAGGTGTTATTCTCGGTCTCGAACGAGCTGCGGGAGAAACTGCTCCCATCCTGTTCACAGGCGCGGCGTTCTTCCTTCCACGCCTTCCGCACTCCCCCTTTGATGCAACCATGGCTTTGCCTTATCATCTTTTTGTTATTTCGACCCAAGTCCCTGAAATGCCTATTCAAATCCAATATGGCACGGCACTTGTCTTGCTGGTATTTGTGCTTACTATGAACCTGATCGCGACAGTGATCCGTTCGAGAGCGAGGGCAAAACGACAATGGTAGTTAAGGTCGTTATCGAAAATCTTTCGCTTCAATACTCAGACGGAACCGAGTCCTTGCGCGGTATCAACTTGACCGTACCCGAAAAAGCGGTGACAGTTCTCTTCGGTCCCGCGGGTGGCGGAAAGTCAACGTTGCTGCGCTGCATCAATCGGTTAAATGATCTCACCGAAGTTAGAGCCTCTTCGGGGCGCGTCCTCATTGATGGCAAAAATGTTTTGGATCCTGAAACAGATGTTATCTCATTGCGCCGCAAGGTGGGAATGGTCTTTGCTCGTCCTGTTGTCCTGCCGTTGAGCATCCGTGGAAATCTGACGTATGGATTGGAACTCGCGGGCGAAAAACGCAGGTCAAAGCTGGATGAGGCGGTCGAACGAAGCCTGAAGCTAGCCGCATTATGGGAGGAGGTAAAGGATCGGTTGGATGATCCCGCCATCGCCCTCTCGGGCGGACAGCAACAGCGTTTATGTCTGGCGCGCTCGCTTGCACTGCAGCCCGAAATCATTCTGCTCGATGAACCCACTTCAGGACTTGACCCCATTTCAACGGGCAAAGTGGAAGCCGCGCTGCAGGAACTGAAGAAAGAGTACACGATCATCCTTGTGCCGCACTCCGTTCAGCAGGCGGGACGCACTGCCGATTACGCAGCGTTCTTCCTGCAGGGTGAACTGATCGAATACGGCGAAGGGAAGTCGCTCTTTACCGCGCCCAAAGAAAAACGGACCGAGGATTACATTACGGGAAGATTTGGATGATCTTAGCTCTCAATAGCCTCCCTGCTAGGGCCAGCGGCGCGAGCCTTTATCTATGAATAAAAAAACCGTTCTCTTCCTCTGTACGGGGAATTCATGTCGTTCACAAATGGCTGAAGCCATTGTCAATGCACGCTTCGCAGAATGGAAAGCCTATTCAGCTGGGACAAAGCCCGCGGGCTATGTGCATCCGAAGGCGATACAAGCTTTAGGAGAAATCGGCGTCACACATTCAGGTCAATCCAAGCGGATCGACGAGTTGCATACAAAGGATTTCGACCTTGTTGTGACCGTTTGCGATTCCGCTGCGGAGGAATGTCCTGTTTGGCCTGGGAGAGCGGGGAGACGCGTCCACCACAGTTTTGTGGATCCTGCCAAAGCGGAGGGGACAGATGAGGAGCAGATGGCAGTTTTCCGCCAGGTAAGAAGCGAGATGCTGGAAGTCATCCCCAAATTGCTTGGAGTTTAACCTTGCGAAGGTCTAGATCCTTCGGCTCCGCATCAGAACCTGCCTTCGCAAGGTTCATTAAGGAAGTGTCTCATGAACAGTCCATACGACATATTATTTGAAACGGTTCGGATCGGCCCAAAAGTTGCTCCGAACCGTTTTTATCAGGTGCCCCACTGTAACGGATTCGGCCACCGTATGCCGCAGGGCATGGTCGCGATGCGCAGCATGAAGGCTGAGGGAGGCTGGGGGGTGGTGTGCACGGAGGAAGTGGAAATCCATCACACGAGCGATCTCTCGCCATACTTTGAAGGGCGCTTGTGGGATGACGGCGACATTCCTGTGCTGGCCCTGATGGCTGAGTCCGTGCATAAACATGGCGCCCTAGCGGGGATCGAGCTTTCTTATAACGGATATGATGCAACGAATTTGTATTCACGCGCTCCGTCACTTGCGCCGCGTTCGATGGGGACAATTGGCGGCTCGGGCTACGACCCTGTGCAAACGCGCCGCATGGACAAAGAAGATATTCGAAACGTACGTCGGTGGCATCGTGAGGCCGCGTTGCGCGCCAAACGTGCAGGCTTAGACATTATTTATTGTTATGCAGGTCATGGAATGACTGCTGCAATGCAATTTATTTTGAAACGCTACAACGATCGCACGGATGAATATGGCGGAAGCCTGGAGAATCGTGTACGCTTCCTGCGTGAGTTGATCCAAGAGACAAAAGAAGCGGTTGGTGACACCTGTGCAGTTGCCGTTCGTTTTGCAGTGGATGAATTGCTTGGCGAAGCTGGAATTACTCATCAAGGTGAGGGCTATGATGTGGTTGCCATGCTTGCCGAACTGCCTGACTTGTGGGACGTAAACCTCAGCGGCTGGAACAACGATTCAGCAACGTCACGATTTGCAAAAGAAGGTCATCAGGAGAAATATATTTCGTTCGTCAGGAAGTTGACGACCAAACCTGTGGTGGGCGTTGGTCGTTATACATCACCTGATTCGATGGCCTCCGCCATCAAGCGCGGCGTAATGGATTTCATTGGCGCGGCGCGGCCTTCGATTGCCGATCCATTTTTGCCGAACAAAATCAAGGATGGACGAGCCGAAGATATTCGCGAATGTATCGGCTGCAATATTTGTGTGACAGGCGATACGCGCTTTGTGCCGATCCGTTGCACGCAGAATCCCACCATGGGAGAGGAATGGCGGCGCGGATGGCATCCTGAGATCATTTCGCCGAAGAGGAGTGATAAGGAAGTCATGATCATCGGCGCGGGGCCTGCAGGATTGGAAGCCGCGCGCGCACTGGGTCAACGCGGCTATGTGGTGACGTTGCTCGAGGCGCGCAAAGAACTTGGCGGGCGCGTAATCCGTGAATCAGCTTTACCTGGCTTGAATGAATGGCGCCGTGCCATTGATTGGCGTTTGACACAGATCAAGAAAATGAGCAACGTTGCGATCTATCCATCCAGCCCGATGACAGCAGAGGAAATTCTCGAATCAGGCGCGCAGAATGTCATCCTTGCCACAGGCGCGATGTGGCGGCGGGATGGAATTGGTCGCACGCTATGGAAACCTATCGCAGGCTATGACCTGGAAAATGTATTTAGTCCGGATGATTTGATGGAAAGGGAAAAAGTAAGTGGTAATGTAGTAATTTACGATGATGATCATTACTATATGGGCGGCGTGTTAGCTGAATTGCTTGCTGAGCAAGGATGTAACGTAACGCTCGTCACACCTGCGCCAAT
Organism: Anaerolineales bacterium; assembly: GCA_036396515.1. GTDB lineage: Bacteria > Chloroflexota > Anaerolineae > Anaerolineales > Villigracilaceae > Defluviilinea. The sequence goes on from DASWKT010000121.1 coordinate 12,036, forward strand.
GATTTCATACTGGTCGCAGTATACGCTGGAACAGGAAAGAATTCAGTACAAGCTAATGAAACTTGGTGTGAAGTTGTACCCGCAGCATGTGTTAAGCGAAATTGGAAACGATTGTGTTCGTTTGTCAAACACAATTTCAGGAGATTTGATTGAGTTGCCGCGCGATGGTGTTGTTTTGGTGAGTGACCGAGTTCCAAATGATTCGTTATATCAGTCTCTCAAGTCTGCTCTCGAAGAAGGAAAACTACAGTCATTACGAATTATCGGCGATGCCGAAGCACCGAACATCATCGCGCAGGCTGTGTTCTCAGGTCATCTCGCGGCGAGGGAATTTGATGAAGAAAAAGTTGAAGGGACACCGTTTAAAGTTGAGAGGATGAAGATTTAGTTTTTGAACCGCAAAGCACGCGAAGATCGCGAAGAAAACTCTTTAGATCTTTGCGCCCTTGGCGGTCTTCGCGGTAAAAAATCACCAAACCCTTTCCAAATTCGGATTCGACAGCGGCCTGCGCCCCACCTTTGCCATGTCGATCCATTCGCCATGCACCTTTACGCGCACCACATCCCCGGTAAAGTCTGTCACTGTCCCGCCGTTGTTGTTGAATAGCCATGAGCCGACCGCATATATGTCCACGGGGACTCCCAGCTTTTCGAACTTGCGGATCTTCTCCGGGTTGAACCCGCCCGAGACAACGATCTTCACATTGCGGCAATACTCACGTGCCGCTTCTTTCCAGGCTGTAGGGATGTTCCAGCTTTCCCAGGCCGAATCTAGTCCTTGGCGGACGTTGAACACTAGCCGCGGGTTCACGCCGAGATCAAGCGCCGGATCGCCCAATGGTGCAACAGAGACATCGCGCAAAGTTCCACTTGTATCCAATCGAACGCCATACAGAACATATTTCGCAGCTTCAGCTTGATCGCCAAGATCGCATAGCTCTTGATACTTTCTGAAGATTACTTCAAGCACCCGTAGTGTATCGCGCACGGAATCATTATTGAAGTCCACAAGGGCAATACGCGGGATATTTGCAGGCAGGATGCGCGAGAACTGCATCATGGCCTCCGCAGTATCGCCAAGGAAGGATGCGATTGCCGCATGAGCCACTGTCCCGCCGCCTGCGCCGCCCCACCAGTCGCCTTGCGCGTCGGTCGAGACGAACGATCCAATCTGCTGTGAGAAGTCCACGTTGAAGCGCTGGATCGCTATGTTGTAGGCATACCCATCCGCAGCCTGAACCTCGTGCATGTCAAACCGTGCGGGGAAGAACAAGACAGGTTTGCCGCGCGCGGCCATGAGAGTCTCATACACATTTGTTGCCACCCGGCTCGAGCGTGTGAGCGCACCCAAGGTGGGCGTTTCAAGCAGCGCGAAGTCACGATAACGCCCACGCACTCTCATCACGGCTTCGGCGTTCAGCGGGTTTCCATCAGACTTGACAACCGCCCCATCGTGAACGGCCCACACTTCCAATTTGCCTGAAGTATCAATGAAACGGTCATTTTCCCAGTAGCCCGTGCAATGCCTGAGCATTTCCAATGACTTGTCTACACCGACAACAATGGTGTTCCCCACGCGGCGTGTGAACCACTGCATTTCCACTTCGATATCACCGACAGCGATGTTCTGAGCTGAAACGTCCGGGGACAGGTTGTGGCGCTGACCTGAATAGGTATATCCCTCAGATGCCAGCGTAGTAAGCATCCGGCCAATGTTCTCGAAGTATTTATCCGAATACCAGCCGCGGCGCATGCGTTCAATGTCAAGTTTAAAGGTTTCATTGGTGAGACGTTTGTTGTCAAAAATGGACATGAGTTCTTTCTGGGTGATGCCTGAATAAGTGGGTATAAGTTGGACGAGTAAACAAGAAGGCAGGTACAGGCCTTCGGACTATCCTTTGTGAAGTTGGTGTCCTTCGTGTTTTAAAGAAAGGTGTCCGTTGATTTTACAACATGCATCCCCGCTTTTGCGAATCTTTCATAGGCCGCGTCTGCCGCGTCTGTATGATCTACAACTCCAGGGACTACGACGGGGGAACTGCAATCTTCAAGAAGGTATACTTTCTTCGCAAGTTCGGGGTTTAAAGCACTAATATCTTCGAGCAAATCCGAGACCGTCCAGGCGACACAATGGCTCTTGGCCTGTCCCGCGATAATCAACCTGTCAAACTGCTGTAATTTCCCGATGAACCTCTGGTCATGAGACCCCAGCATTTCACCCATCGGGCCCGATAATACTTCCGGACCAATGACCGAGTAATTTTCCGTGAACGGTGTATCACCTTTGGTCACGATATCCGGCTGAGCAAGCCGCGCCACCGAATGGAAAAGGATCGCTTCTTCCACAGAAGCAACAAGTGCATGACCAATCCCACCAAGCATGGCGTGATAAGGCCAAATGGTCAGATCATATTTGCCCCTTCTTTCCAACTCCTCAGCATAATGCACCATCATCTCCTGGCCGTATTCAGGCGCAATGCCAAACTGAGGCGAGAGAGCGGGATTGAACCTCCACTTGCCGGCACGTAATTCAGAGGCATGTATATCTGTGTATGGGGCGGGGTGATTGCCATCATTATCTACAAAGAAAATCGCATGAAAGACCTGCATGGTCATGTGTGTATCCATGGTGGCGGTGATATGGGTAATGTTTCCCAGATTGTGATAGATGAATTCACACAGGCGCGCGTTGTCCTCCACCGCGCCAAGCCCAGTACGGCCACCAACATAAAGCTCAAAACCGGGGATGCAGAAGGTATTTTGCACATCGATCAGCATCAGCCAGGTTTTTGTCGGATCAAAAGAAACAGGCTGAAGCGCGTGTTGACGCGCCCAGTCCTGCGCCTGTTTCGCGCGCTCTTCATAGGGGACTCGCCAGGCCACACCGACTGTGCCCGGATCGTAAAATTCAGGTAAGGGTAAAGAGGATATATCCATTTTATTTCCGTTCATTATTCAAAACGAAAAGGCAATTGATTGTATTCCACTGCGTTTGACTGTCAAGTGTAACTCATGCAATTGACTTTTTTGCCTGAAACCTTTACACTACATACAAATCATTTGTGCGCCGCTGAGCGCGTTTTTGAGGAGAATTTATGGCGTCTCAATTCCAACTGATCATGAGAACCGGCCCTACGCCTGGAGCGGCGTATACTCTGGAAGGCGATCAGCTCATGATCGGCCGCGATTCCACGAATGAGATCGTGATTAACGATGCGGAAGTTTCGCGCCGCCACGCCCGGTTGACGTTTCAGGGTGGGAAATATGTACTGGAGGATCTCGGCTCAACCAACGGGACGTTTGTAAATGGCCAACGTTTGGCAGGGCCACGCGTGCTGAAGGCGGGTGAGGTCGTTTCATTCGGCGAGCAGATCGTGCTGGTATTTGAAGTAGTATCGATTGACCCCGGTGCGACAGTGATGTCGCCACGGGCGGCGGCAGTGCCTGTGGCTTCGCGCCCCACCCTCATGCCTCCCCCACCTCCTACGGAATACGTAGGTAGTATTCCAGCAAGCCCTGTATCCGAGCCAGTTGTTACCAGGGGACCCAATATGATGGCAATCCTTATCGGCGCGGGGGCTCTGGCTTTCTTCTGTCTGTGTGGGGCCTTCTTCTGGTGGGTGGATGCAACTTTTCGCTGGTGCGTCTTCTTCCCATTCATTTCAGGATGTTGATCGTAAACGAATCGCACCCCGCGAGACGTTTGGCTCGCGGGGTGTTTTATTTTATGGTTGCAAAAGCCCTGCCTCTTGACTAGAATAGAGACAATTCCGGAGAATAGTATGATTCCATCCGCAACTTCACCACGCTGGAGTTCGACAACAAAATTACTGGTGGGACTGGTCATCATCGGCATTATCACCTTTTTGTTATACCGGTTCACGAGTCTTCTTCCCCCATTGTTGATGATCTTCGTCCTGGTCTATCTTTTGCACCCTGTTGCTGCCGCGCTCTCGCGTGGCTTGCAGATTTCCTGGAGGGCTGCAGTCAATATTCTTTATTTGTTCATCGTAATTAGCCTGATCGGTTTACTGGCTTGGGGAGGCGTGAATCTTATCCAACAAGTCCAAAGTCTTATTAATCAGGTACAAACCTTTCTGTCCAACCTGCCAACCTATGTTGAAAATCTCTCCGGACAGGTCTTTCAGATCGGGCCGTTCAGGCTGGACATGCGTACAGTTGATCTCAACGCCATCAGCCAGCAATTGCTCGCATTGATCCAGCCACTGCTTGGGCGGACAGGTGATCTCGTCGGCACACTGGCTGGCGGTGCAGTGGAAGTCTTTGGCTGGACGTTGTTCATTTTGACCGTTTCGTACTTCGTTATGGTTGAGAGCAACGGCCTGCGCGAGGATCTTGTGAAGATAGAAATCCCCGGTTATACGGAGGACTTACGCAGGCTTGGCAATGAATTAAGCCGGATTTGGAACGCGTTCCTGCGCGGGCAGATCATCATCTTTGCCCTTGCAGTCGGTATCTATTCCATCCTGCTGCCGGCGCTGGGCGTACGGTACGCGCTGGGTCTTGCACTCATGGCTGGGCTGGCCAAGTTCCTGCCTTATATCGGCCCGGCGATCACCTGGGTGGTAATGGGAGTCGTAACCTTCTTCCAGCCATTTAAACCGTTTGGTCTCGACCCATTGGTGTACACGGGCATTGTGGTGGTCGTGACACTTGCAGTGGATCAGGTGATAGATACTCTCATCACCCCGCGCATCATGGCGCGTACGTTGAAAGTGCATCCTGCCGCGGTATTGGTGGCGGCTCTCATCGCCGCGAATTTACTGGGACTGCTGGGTGTGGTGATTGCCGCACCTTTCCTTGCAACGATCCTGCTGTTGGGAAGATATGTCATGCGCAAGATGTTTGATCTGGACCCATGGCCACCGGTGGCGGCTGAACTTCATCCACCGATTGGCACGGAGTGGATTACACGATTCAGGCAACTGCGACGATATTTTCCCGCTTCACGCGAGAGAAATTTGAAATCAGATAAGGAGAAGACCGATGAGCAATAATCATAGTGAACCAAAAACCGAAACCATCGCTGAAACCGATAACTTCATGGCATGGAAGGCTGAAGAGCCCGACGGTGAGACCACCTATCACATCGAGTTGAACAATGTCACCTTGCATTTCTTTGATGAGGAGTGGAATGAGTTCATGCAGTTGGTCCGCAACCTGCGCTAATGAAACTTAAGAACGCCATCACCGATGTGCGCGGGATCGAAGTGGGCCATGCACAGGATGATGAAGCTCTGACAGGTTGCACGGTTATCCTCTGCCGCAAGGGCGCAACAGCAGGAGTGGATGTGCGCGGCGGCGCGCCTGGTACACGTGAGACCGACCTGCTCAACCCCATCAATCTCGTTGAAAAAATCCATGCCCTTGTGCTGGCAGGCGGCTCAGCATTCGGATTGGACGCGGCAACCGGAGTCATGCATTATCTCGAAGAGAAGAAGATCGGATTCAACACTGGCGCAGCGAAAGTCCCAATCGTTCCCTCCGCCATTCTTTATGACCTGAACATCGGTCGCGCGGACGTCCGGCCTGATTCCGCTATGGGATACCGCGCCACGGCCTCGGCTTCGTCTGATCCGCCTGCAGAAGGGAATGCCGGTGCAGGTGCGGGGGCATCCGTTGGCAAAATGTTCGGCGGAACTTTATCCATGAAATCCGGTGTAGGAACGACAAGCATAAATATCGGCGGCGGAGTCATCCTGGGCGCGCTGGTCGCGGTCAACGCGCTGGGCGATGTAGTTGATCCTCAGACAAGTGAAATTATTGCAGGTCTTCGGTCCGGGAAAGTCGGTCCGTTGCGCATTGGCAAGAAGGATTACTTTGCAAATACGCTCGCCGTGATGAAGGGGAAAATCGGGCGCGGCGTTCTCGGTGTAGCCACACGCACGAACACGGTCATCGGGGTCGTTGCGACCAATGCAAAATTGAACAAAGCCCAGGCGACAAAGGTCGCTCAAATGGCGCAGGATGGCGTAGCGCGTGCAAT
>DASWKT010000122.1:0-6087 GCA_036396515.1 Anaerolineales bacterium
TCCTTTTGAAGAACTTCCCAATCTGCGCCGCGATATGCCCTGAGAGTGAACGCGATCTGCGCATCAAAGGCGGAGGGACTGTGAGAGAAAATCAATGGCTGAAGCTCCACTTGCCAGCCTGCCAAATATTTTTGCGCCAACAACGCATCCCGCTCCTCGGGGGTCTCTACATAAAAGAGTACCATCCCACCGGGCTGGCCAATGAAATGATCGTGAAAGATGGCTAGCGGAAGCCTTGGATCGCCGATAAAGTCGTTGAGAATATGATTGGCTTCTGCCGCAGACAGGTGACCTGGCGCAAGAGCATAGAGAAGGAAACAGCGCGGTTTCCGGATTCGTTTTACATGTTCGTTCATTTCAAGCTGTTGCCATTCGTCGCCGGATCTTGAACAAGAGTACACTGAATAGAATGATCGTTTCCACTGAGGCTGTCACGGCCAGTGACAACGGTACAGCGACTATACCCATACTTCCCACCAGAAGCGCCATCATCACTCCACGGGTGGCGAGTTGGGCGCTGTTTGTCAGCAATGGTGTACGGGTATCGCGCAAAGCGATCAGCCCACGTGTCACGACTTCCGTCCCAACGTAAGCAGGCAATGCTGCTGCATACACTTTGAGAACGTCAAACGTGAGCGTCCCGGCTTGCGCATCAAATTTGCCGTGCTCAAATAACAAAGTGATGATTGGCCGACCAAGCAAGAATAGCGCGGCCAGCGCGGGCAGTGCCAGCCCAATCGCAATTGCTAAGGATGTTAGCACAGTACGCAGCATCTGTCTCCATTCAAAAGTGGCGGCAAAGGCAGCAATCCGTGGAAACGCGGACTGACCTACTGCCTGTCCCAGTAAGGCGATCGGCAAGCCGACCAGCAGCCACGCGTTCGCGATGGCAGGCAGCCCGGCCATTTCGCGTGCCTGGGAGGCGAAGGAAGTATCAAGGATGAAACCGGCATAACCCACACCGACGGATAGCCCGTTGGGAATCAATAGTTTGACCACCTCCCGGAGGTTGACATCCCTGGTATCCAGCGCAGGTCGATAAGCAAATCCGCGACTTCGCAAGCCTGGTAGAAGGATTGCCGTCTGTAAAAGGGCCCCAAGGATGACGCCGAACGTCGGACCGTAAATGCCAACTGAAGGGATCAAACCTCCAATCAGAATACCGGTGATGAGCGCTATGTTATGGCTGGCAATTGACAGTGCGGTGAGCGCAAACCGGTTCTGGCTATTCAAGACTGCAGTTGCAACTGAACCAAAAGCAAGGACAACCGGCTGGATCAGCATAATACGAGTCAGGCTGATCGTCAGGCGACTGGTCTCGGCATCAAACCCCGGTGCAAGCAGCCTGGTGACGAAGAAGGGGGCAAACAGTTCTCCGAGAAGAACGAGGATCGCAAATACAATCAGAAGTAAGGTGAGCACGCGATCGACCAGTCGCCAGGCAGCCCGTTGCCCTTCCTTTGCCGTGGCGCTCAAAAGGATCGGTATCATCGCGCTCGATAATGCGCCGCCGGCAATCAGGCTGAATAAAGTGTCAGGGAGGCGGAACGCGGCATAGTAGGCGTTCGCCTCCATCCCTGCCCCGAACTGCGCATTGAACAGGACCTGTCTTACTGCTCCCAGTGCGGCCGAAGTGAAAAAAGAAGCCATTAAGATAAAGGTGGCTTCGGCAATCGAGAGTTCACGCGACAAGAAATCGCGCAGGTTGAAACTTCTTACACCTGCAACGGCTGATCTCAGTCGCGGCCCGGCTTGTCGCACGGGTTCCAGGAATTCGCTCGCCAATGCCACGCCCATCCAGGCGCTTTCGGCTAAGGCAGCGAACCCACCCAGCATTGGCGGGAGGGATTCTCGTTTCGGTTCAGGCAGCGGAGTTGATAATGTAGCCATGGGAATAATCTTTTCTACAGGTTTTTGCTGTGGAGAAAACTCATAATCCAAGTGACTGTTTCTCATTATTACGTTCAAAGAACAGAATCGAATCTATATTCTGCTTGTTCGTATTCTCAAGGCGGGCTGCCTAATTATAGGAACTTAGACCTTTCAAGTCAACAATTAATTTCCGAACTCTGAGTGATACAATCCTCAACAGATTCTGTGGGAGGCCACATTATGCAGGCACCACGTTTACGCGCTCGTTATCGTTACATTATGGGTTTCTTTGCCCGCGCAATCGCCAGTTTTATTTTCTGGGAAATCGTTTTACCGCGTCTGGGCCTGCGCATGTTGACACGGCGGACGCGTTCACGGCGTTATACACAGATTGCGGGGCAATTTCGCGCCATGGCGATCCGTATGGGCGGCGTCATGATCAAGGTTGGGCAATTTCTCTCCGCCCGCCTCGATATCCTGCCCGTCGAAATTACCGAAGAGCTTTCCGGTCTGCAGGATGAAGTCCCCGCGGAAGACTTTGATGCAATCCGGAAATTGGCAGAGACCGAATTGGGTGCGCCGCTCGAAGAAAATTTCGAGTCATTTGAGCCCGAGCCACTAGCGGCCGCATCCCTGGGGCAGGTCCACCGCGCTCGCCTGCGGGCGGACGCGCCCGAAGCTGAACAGTTTCGAGATGTCGTTGTCAAAATCCAGCGTCCGTTTATCGATCAGCTGATCGATGTGGATTTTTCGGCGCTTCGTCGTGTGGCTGGCTGGCTAATGCGCTATCAGCCAATTCGCAAGCGCGTGGATCTGCACGCACTGATAACGGAATTGGAAACCACTGTTCATCACGAAATTGACTATATATCCGAAGGCAAAAATGCCGAGACGTTCAGCGCCAATTTTGCAGGACGCAAACGCATCCATGTTCCCCGCGTGGTCTGGAGCCAAACCACACAGCGTGTGCTCACGCTCGAAAATGTTTATGCCATCAAGATCACGGATTATGATGCGATCACTGCCGCAGGCATCGACCGTTCGGAAGTCGCCAGGGTCTTATTCGACACCTATCTCAAACAAATCTTTGAAGATGGTTTCTTTCATGCCGATCCACATCCTGGTAATCTGTTTGTGACACCAATGCCTGCCACCGAAAGTAGAAAAGTAGACTGGCAACTAACTTTTGTAGACTTTGGAATGGTTGGTTATGTCCCTCAAGAGCTGCGCGACGGCTTGCGAGAACTGCTCATCGGCGTCGGAACGCGTAACGCTGCGCGAGTCGTTGAGGCGTATCGAATTCTTGGCGTTCTTCTTCCGAGCGCCGACCTGAAATTACTTGAACAGGCGGAGGCGCAACTATTCGACCGCTTCTGGGGCATGTCCATGAGTGAGCTGCGTAACGTGAACCATGGAGAGATGCGCCAGTTTGCGATGCAATTCCGCGAGCTGATGTATGAGATGCCTTTCCAGTTGCCACATAATCTTTTGCTACTGGGACGTACCATGGCTATCCTCTCAGGGATGTGCACAGGTCTCGACCCAAATTTCAACGTATGGAGTCAACTCGCACCTTATGCGCAAAAGCTGGTTGCAGAGGAAGGCCTATCCAACTGGGAAGTGTGGCTGGATGAGATTGGGGATCTCGTCAAGGAATTGATTGGTCTTCCCGCTCAAACGGGCCGGGTTTTGACTCGTTTGGAACGCGGCGAATTGAACGTCAATACACCGCAGGTCAATCGTCAGATCTATCATTTGGAAAGCGCGGTTAACCGTCTAACAGGAAGCGTGGTGTTTGCCGCGTTTCTATTCGGAGGTGTGCTCCTCTATCGCGGCGGAGATGTCACGCTTGGTTATGTATTCTGGGCGCTTGCGAGCCTGACTTTGTTCTGGATGGTTTTTCTCTCGCGAGGTCATTCCCCCTGGCGCTAGAAAAAGAAAGTGTATCGCTCACGCCGCCGTTCCACACCTGCACTCCCCGGCATGGTCGGAGACCACGTCCGGGGCAGGTGTGCCCCAGGCGATTTGCTACACTCCCCGGCACCTGCTCCCGGGGCAGGTGTGCGCATGCGCTTAGCCGCGCAGCGGCAAGTGCAGGTGAGCAAATCGAGTGTCGACTACGCCCAGGACAGGCCTCGGCGGCGATTGCTGTCTAATACCAGCGCCGAACTCGGCGCTGGGAGCGTACTTTGTAATCAGATTTTTTCTTCTTTCTCTTCCATTCGTTCCAGTGTAGCATCGATCAGGCTGCGCCAGGCGAGTAACATTTCTTTACGCGCTTTCTTGCGATGCTCTATAAACTCGGGTGGCAGGAATGCTTTGATACTTTCGCGCATCTCTTCGCGTGCCGCGCGGACGTGCTGGCGGACTTCCTGAGGGATCCTGTCTTCGAATGATTTGCGCCGAGTCGTTTTCTCATCCATTCTTACCTCGCTTTCGTCTGTGATTATAACTCTTTTATTTTGGGAAACGACGGACAAGTATGCGACCACAAAAGTAGGCCCATATACCCATTGCGAGAGACAAAAGGGAGTTGGAAATTGTGTAATCCAGAAATTATGATCTCGGCCAGAGTAACCGGCTTTTGATCATCGACAATACAAACATAAATGTGCCTCCACCAATTCCAAAAATACGCGGCCACATCTTTGGTTGTGATTTATTTCGTCTCAATAGAATAAGGACAATAACTACACCGACTAATCCAAGTATGAGGTCAATCCAATCTGTCGTTTCCATATTGCCTTCGGTTCTTTAGCTATATGAGCGAGTGCACAATCTTTTGCATGAATTACTCTCTATTCTGGCATATACAACCCGCCTGATTGTTCGAGCCAGTCCGCGATTTGCTCAACAGCTGTAGGGATGTTGTTATGAGAAATGTCCAGCGTCAGACTCGGCAGCATGGATTTTGCGATCAACTCGCGCATCAGTTCCTGCTCACGGATGAATGGACTCAAGTCATTGTATTGTGACGGATTACCAGACACTTTCAGTCTTTCCTCACGCGCGGCTTCAAAACTTTCTGGTGATCGCGTGCAAAAGATGAGCCTGAAATTCAACGGCAGTAATCTTTCTTCCAGCCAGCGGAAGTCATAGTCTTTACAACAAGCTTGTTTCTGATAAGCCTGTGTCGAAATATGGAAGCGATCCACAATCCATGAATAGTATTTTTGTAACTCGAACATCCGTGCCCAAGCCGCATAGGTTTCCATTGCCAATGACTCTTCCTGTGGCCCAAAGTTGATCGGTCCGCGCCCCCAGGGATAATTGGTAAACGTGCACCATTCCGCGGAGATCAATGGCGAGTGATAGCGATATTTTCGCGGACCCACGATACGCGGATGCTCGTTCAATTCAAACGCAATTTCTGTTTTGAATGTCAGGCGTGTGCCTTCAAGGATGACTTTCGGGCAGAGTTTATTTCCCATGATTTCTTCTCTGATAATGGAGTACTCCCCGCCAGTATAATCGATTGTCCTTATCTCGCAAAAATGCTGCTCTTGGTTCTTCCATAATTGGCGGAAAAACCTCAACACAAAGGGGGGAAAGATACTAATTTGACTGGCGTTTTCCTTCGTGACCTTTGTGTCGTGCGTCTTTGAAAACGGTTATCCCGTTAAAGATGGGAGACCCCTATTCTTTTCAAGAATACTAGAGTTTTTGGATCTCGTCTATTGTTGCCATAACTCCCGGACGCGCTGAACAGCCAGTTTTGGACGGCGGTCGCGGGTGAAGATACCTTTCAGATTCAGACCACCCATGCGGAGTGGAGACTGACCGGTTTTGAAGTCGCATAGATTCCAGATGTGTTCACCGACGATGTAGGGTTTCGTTCTGAATAATTGAATGTAGCGAGACAACATTTCGGCTTGAAACTCCTCGCTGAACATCTCTGGCGGTTGGGCATGATGGCCCGAAATCGCGTCCGCGCCGAACTCGGACACGATCAGCGGCTTACGAAAGCGTGCATGCAGCGCATCCAGTTCCTCTGAGAGGAGTGCTAGCGCGGTATTCAATTGCCCCGGTTGGGTGTACCAGCCGTAATAACGGTTTAGGCACAGCACATCGAGAAACTCGAAAGATTCCTCCGCTACGCCCACGTGGGATACGACCGTGATTGGCCGGGTGGAGTCCAGGTTCCGGGCAAGCTCGTACAAATTACGGAAGAAGGCTTTCGCTTCTGGACGGCGCGAGTGCGGCTCGTTGGCCAGC
>DASWKT010000123.1:0-16914 GCA_036396515.1 Anaerolineales bacterium
GCGCAGGATTCTCCGAATGCCTCATTGTGCAGACTGATCCAGTTCGGGTTCAGATGCGATTCGGGTTCCGGCCCGCGGCTGATCTCGATCCTTGTGACGAAATCCTCTGTCCCTGCAACGACCGGGATCGAGTGGCATACATTACATTCAAGACGGATAGCCTGCTGATTCGCATCCAGATGTTTTCCATCATGACAACGGAAACAGCCGGGAGAATCAATATGACCAACATTAGTAGGATGGGAATCCCAACTTACTTTTTGGTCGATGAAGACAGAGTCGGCGTAGATTTGCTGCAAAGCTTTGACAGCACTGGTAACTTTCTCGGAGTTAGCCTCATAATATTCCTCGTAGTTACCTTTATAGTAGGATTCAAGTCTGGCAATTCCGGTTTGGGCATCAGTTTGAGTGGCATAATCACCGCTCAATACCTCGACACCCTTTGCCCGAATCTCGGGAATACCTTGAGAGATCTGGCCAAGAGTCAGAGCACGGTCGAGAGACTCTTCAGGCGTATAAATGCGGTGTGTGATACGGTTATGACACGTAATGCAATCCATCTCTTTAAGCTTGCTCGAATCGACTTGTGCTGTATCAAAATCTGACTCGACATCCACGTAATCGCTCGTCGAACCATCATCATTGATGACACGCACAAAGGGGATTCTCTGTTCCTCAGAGTCAGTGGGATAGTAATAGACTTTACTCTGAATATGCCAATGGATACCGCGTCCCAAGCCTTCACGCTTAGCGCCCCCGCCAGTCTTTAACACAAGGTAGATACTATAAGGTGTATTGTCCTCATCGTTCTTGAAATGAGAAATAACTCGCAGACTATCATCCGAGAATTTCTCTGGGGAATGACATTTCTCGCAGATCTCGCGCGCTGGACGCATACTTTTTACTCGAATGGGATATTCATAGGTTTGGAAGGTCATGGCGACAATGTGTCTTACATCCCCAGCCTTACGAAAGATTTGGTTCCCGATAAACTCGCGTCCTATATGGCATTCCACGCAAGCAATACGCGCGTGCGGCGAGACTTGATAAGCTGCATACTCGGGCGGCATGGTATGGCAGGTGGTGCCGCAAAATGAGGGCGAATTTGTATAGTCCCACGCATACGCTCCACCAACCAACAGGCCGAGCGTTAAGACTCCAAGCACCGCATAAGGCAAGACCATTACCCAACGCGGTGAGCCGTGAGGGGGGAAGAAAAATCTGCGAAGGGCAGCCCGGATTCGTTTCAACATAACATTCACCTCTTTAGTCATTTTTTGCACCGGCAGTAATCCAGTCCAAAATCGCTTGGATCTCTTGTTGAGGCAAACTGCCGGATGGAGGCATGAGATTGCCTATTCCCTGGATACGCTGTGCAAGCGGGCTGTTCAGTGCGTCACCAGCGATAACAGCTGGGCCATGATCGCCACTCGTCATTGCCGACTCATACGAAGACGCGTCCCATCCTCCAAGCTTTGTACTGGCGTTATGACATAGCTGGCACTTTTCCTGCAAGATGGGGTACACATCTCCCGAAAAACTTGCTGCAGCTGTAGGCGTCGATTCTCCAGCAGTACTTAGCGGGAGGGCCCGAATATACTCCGCTAGTTGTTTGATTTGATCACTGCTCAGAATTTCTCCCCAGGCAATCATTGGAGTAGCTTCATGCCCGCTTGTGATAATCTCAATCAAAGCCTGATCATCGTAACGCTCTTGAAACTCCGCTGTGTTGAGTGCAGGCCCTATATCTCCCTCACCTTTTATCCCATGACAACTGGCGCATACCAATGTGAATATTTGAGCGCTGGTCCATGTTGGCTCGGGTATAACACTGACCTCAGGCGGTAGCACTACAGGTGGGTTGGTTTCCCAGCTTCGAATAAAGGCTACGATGGCGTCTATTTGCTCATCGGTCAGTGGACCACCATTCGAATCCCCAAAGGGTGACATTCCAAAATCTGGCTGTCCCTGTGAAATAATATTTCGCAGAGTTGCGTCGTTACGTGTTTTCAAATATTCGGCAGAACTAATAGGAGCGATGGTGTCGCCGGCGCGCGCTGGATTGGGTCCGCCCTCCCCGGAGAGCCCGTGACAAGCAGTGCAATTCTCTGCGTACAAGCGCCCTCCTGCAGCTGGCCCGCCACCTTTGCTGGCCGCATATGTATATTCTACAAGTGCTTCCAGCTGTTCGGGGGTGAGGATATCCCCCCAAACCGGCATAGTAATATGGGCGCCACCGGTACTGATAATATTGCGTGCCTCTTCACTGTCCGAGGCTGAGGGGACTCTCGTACCATGACATACAACACAGTACTGTTCAAATAACTGTTCTGCATCCGATCCGGGTTTTGGATTCACGACATACGCCGCGAGGGCATTGATTTCCTCATCGCTCAGTTTTTCTTTCCAGGCAGGCATATCCAGGTGTTGACCACCTTCGCTGACCAAATTGTGTAATTCTTCCTTGCTGCCAGCAAAAGCAACACCCTGACCATGGCAGCCTGAACAATTGACTGCAAAAAGACGCTGACCGTCGGGTGCGGCAAGGAAGTTCAACAGGGCATTGCGCTCATCGGGAGAAAGAGTCTCTTTCCAATCGGGAACTCCCAAACCCGCATGCGCTTCGTATTCAGCACCCTCCTCGAGTACACGCTGAAGTTCAGCGGGATTTCCAACCGCCTGCACCATCTGTTCGTGACACGTCGCACACTGTTGGTTGTAAATGATGTGGCCGCTTGGCGAAAGGATGAAACCTGCGAGGGCATCGATCTCATCCGTACTTAGGTCTCCTCCCCAGGCCGGCATGCCTTCATGCTTTCCCGCGGCGATGATCAGATGCAGATCTGTGCCTGCTGGAACTCCAATGTTTGGGCCATGACAATTTGCACAATTTTGGGTATACAGACCGGCTGCCTGATCCACCACAATGGCAGTATGAGGCGGAGGCGGCTCGCGTACTGCTAAAACCGTCAATAATCCAATCCCAGCAACTACGACCAGAGCAGCCAGGCTGGCATAGGGGCGATTGCGAAAATGCCTTAGGGGACTTTTATCTATAAAAGGTAAAACCAGCAACAGCACAATCAAAACGCTGGGAATGATTATTGCCCCAATCACTTCCAGCTTGCCGGGAAAGTATTTAAGCATCTGGAAGAGGAAAAGAAAATACCACTCTGGACGCGGTGTATAAGTTGTATCGCTTGGATTCGCTCGATCTTCCAATGGTGCGCCAAAAAAGAACGCAAGAGCAACCAGGACGATGAAAACCAACAGCGATGCTACAGCATCTTTGAATATGATATCCGGGAAGAAGGGCACTCCTCTTTCCTTAGCCTTCTTGTATTTTTCGAGATAGGTTTTCTTTTCTGGTTCATTCATGGCTCACTCATCCTTCTCCGGCACAGCCGAAATCCCAATGCGAATGACCAAGTAGAGGTGCACACCAATTAGCGTAGCGAGAGCCGCCGGCAGGACCCAAATGTGGGTACCGAAAAAACGTGCCAGGGTAACAGCGGATAATTCGTCGCCACCGCGCGCAATTCGTAGGATCCAGTCTCCGGCAAATGGAGCGATGCCTGCAATCTGTGTGCCCACTGTCGTTGCCCAATAAGCCTTTTGATCCCAAGGAAGAAGGTAGCCTGTAAAGCCAAAACCAATGACTACCAGCAGGAGAAACACTCCGGTAATCCAAGTGGCTTCGCGTGGATACTTGTATGCCCCGTAAAAGAAAACGCGCAGTAAGTGAGCAACCGTCAATACAACCATTGCACTAGCACCCCAGTGGTGCAAACCGCGAATGAACCAACCAGCTGGCAACTGTGTCGTGATATAAACCACGCTATCGTAAGCATGATCCGGGGTGGGTACATAATAGAGGGTCAATAATATGCCTGTGATTGCTTGAGTCATCGCCACGAACAGAGTGGCACTCCCAAGTGTATAAAACCAATTTACATGGGGAATCTTGCGCAGGAAGATAGCTTCCCATACCTTATGCCAATCAAATCTTTCATCCAACCAATCGCCAAGTTTTGCCAACATATTAACCTCGCTTGACCAACAGGATTCCATCCTCGACCTTGGTCTCAAATCGGTCAAGGGGACGAGGAGGTGGACCAGATATGACACTTCCATCTTTTGCAAAAACACCGTTATGGCATGGACAGAAGAAACCTTCCTCGTCCGGAATCCAACGTATGCGACAACCCAAATGTGTACATATATTGGACATTGCAACGAAGTCCTGGCCATTGTCGGTCAACACATAGACTGAGAATTCTTCTTCGGCATTGATCCAGCCAGTCTGTGTTTCTATGGTTGTTTTGAAAAGGGTTGGATTATCCAGTTCGACCTTGGTGGTGGTTCCCAGCCGGATCCAATCTCCCACATCCTTTTTAAGCGCGGGGCCCATAATGTAAGGGATTGCAGGCAATCCTATAGCTGCACCAATGATCCCACCAATGGCTGCGATCGCTGCTTTCATAAAATCGCGGCGGCCCAACCGGTTGTTTCTATGCATACTCATAGCCTTCTCCTTTGGCAAGATTTCAATCAGTTCTTGGTCTTACCCAAGCACTGAGAACAATACGAAGTATCAATTTACTTTTCGGGCGCACCAGCGTCGATCCACTCAATGATCTGAGCAAGCTCTTCCGGAGTTAATTGACCAGGATGTCCGCCCGCCTCTTGTTTTATGACAAGCAAACTATTGACACTATCGCCGGGTATGATCGCCGGGCCAGAGACTCCGCCTCTCATAGCATCGGCGTAGGTTGTGAGATTTAATCCACCTAATGCACCTGATCCATGACATGTTCCGCACTTCGCCTGAAGCAGCGGGCCAATGGATCCCTCCCACGTGAGGGCTGAAACGGGAGTCGATGGCGTGGAATCAGTTGCCGGCTGCGTCTGAGTGGCAGGCGCGGTTTCCGTCGCTGGGGCAGTCGCGGTCTGAGTGGGTGCGGGAGTCGGAGTCTGTGGTACAAAAACTTCCACCGTTGGTACTTGTCTCTCAGTTGTTGTGAGAGCTGTCTGTTCTGCATTGACAAAGCCATATATGCCGCCCAGCATGAAGAGCATTAGCAGTGCTGCAACGGGCAAGTAGATTCTCTCGCGTTTGCGGAGTGTGACGGGGTCAACTGGACGTTCCGCCATACCTGCTTTGATATCTGCGAGTTCAAGCGGATGCTCATGGAGCATCTCCTCTTCGCTCATCCTGCCCGTCCACATGGACTTGTTGAAGCGTTTCATATGAACGCCATACATATGCCAGATAATAATGGCAAGAACAGCAAGCAACGCTTCACCGCCATGTGCGGCCTTTGCAGCGGGAATGACTTCGCCAGGCAGAAACCTTGCAGTAGTAAGCGGATTCCACATCATGAAGCCTGTTGCGCCCATGATGATGGCTCCCCAGGCAAATGCCCAGTACTCCATTTTTTCTTCAAAGGTATAGCGCCCCATCTGCGGGAAGGATTTGGCCCGACCGATGTTATATAGAAGAGCCTGCCAGCCATCCTTCACATCCTGCAGGCTAGGCAACATGCTTAGGCGCGTGCGCCGGACATACGCTATATAGCCAAAGACAATGATGTGCCAGGCGGTGCCAAGCATCATCACGACCGCAGCAAAATGGTGAATGGTACGAAGACTCTCGATACCGCCGAGAATGTTCACAAATGCAATCGAAATCGGTGCACTGGGAAATTTCTGCGGCAGGCCGGTAAGACCCAGCGTAATGAACGAGAGCATCATGACAAGGTGCTCAATTCGACGCGCAAGCGGGAAACGCTCATAGGTGCGAATGGTTAGCTTGCTCATTGTTCTGCTGTTCCTTCCTCAGGTGCTCTGCGCGCGATAAACCGCCGATAGATGTCGGTCAAAACATACAAGCTCATGCCTCCGAGAACAGCAGGGATGAAGATCTTATAGAACAGGTTGACAAAATACACGAGCGGGAATACTTGAGGACTTGGTTCGTAGTGGCTCATCCACGCGTCGGTGAAGGTCGCTGTCGTTGCATTGGGGTGACATTGCTGGCATTTGATGAGCAAATTTTTCTTAAATGCAATACCTGCGTTGGGATTATCCACCCTGAGGATGTCATGGACACCGTGACAGTCAGTACAAACAGGCTTGTTTGTGGGCTGGTCGGGATAATTCTCTTCGAACATTTTGACGGTCGTGCCATGGAAGTCAGCCACATAGGTTTCCAGCACGTTTGTCGAGATGCCAAATTGCTTCATGAGGGTTTCATTGGTATGGCAATTGGCACAAAGATAAGGTGTGCTGTTACGGAAGGTGTTTGTCGTTGGGTCACCAATATTGTGAACGCCATGACAATCAATACAGGTCGGAACATATTGATTACCCTCTTCAGTTAATGCCGCGCCGTGAACACTGCCTTTATAGGTTTCATAAATAGAGTTATGGCACTTGGCACAAGTCTGTGGGATGAGAAGCCGCGCTCCCTGCAGGAGTTCACCTGTATCCTTGTTTGTAAGGCGTGACTGAGTATGGGGATTGTGGCAGTCGGTGCAGACCGCGGCATTCGTATTCCCCGCCGCGAGCGCTGTCTGGTGAACGCTATCGAGCACTTTTTCATATTGTTCTGTATGGCATTTCTGGCAAGTGGGATACATCTCCAACGAAAAATCGCGCGGACTGCTCGCAGTCACTGCCGGATGCGGAAAACCTGTAATGTTCGTGTGGCAGTCAACACAGGCGATCTTTTCCGCTCCATGCACGGATGCTGAAAATTTCCCCTCATCGATCGTGAGCGGAATAGATTGTCCGCCAATTTGAGCCGTCATGCCCCCCTGCTGATGACAGGCCAAACAAGTTTCGTCAGAAGGGCCATCACCTTGAAGCTGGGGCGCAGCCTCAACAGGCGTTACAGACAGGGCCATGACCGCCAGAAGAAGTAAAACTCCCAATGCCAGACTTGCCAGTCCGAACTGCAACCTGTGAGCCCTAAGCCATTTGCTCATTGCAATCTCCTAATTAAAGATGGGCTAGGTAATTTCCAAATTATACAATCAAAATACCCACTTTTATGTATGGGATAATCGCCCCAATTCTACGTGGGGATGTCACCTCCTAAAAGTGTAGAAAATCACAGAAAATGTATGATTATGGGGGAAAATTAACCAGAAAGGGTTTCAAGAATTCCCACGTACACACTAATAGGATATATTTGGGGAAATTATGTGACATTCATCTAACTTCCTTCTCAGTCGCTATTAATCTCTCTATGTAAAATAAATGTGCATTAACGCACATTCTGTTTTATTCTTGCTATTTGGCATCGGAGGTAGACATGCGCATCAATAAATTTGTCATCGGCGGCCTGCTCATTCTGGGGGCAGTCGTCTTTTTGATCTGGACTTCTACAGCGGCAAACGCCGAATATTTTTTGACGATCGATGAACTCAATACAAAGGGCTCAGGTGTAGTGGATAAGAACCTGCGCGTCTCCGGCGCGGTGATCGGCGACTCGATTCAATACGACGCCCAAAACCTGAGCCTGAGCTTTGAAGTTGCCCATGTCCCCGGCGATAATGCCGAACTCGAAACCGAAGGCGGACTCGCTGAAGCCCTGCATCAGGCTGTGATGGATCCGACGCGCTCTCGCATGCAAGTCGTTTATGTTGGGCCAAAGCCAGACCTCCTGCGCAACGAAGCGCAGGCTATTATGACAGGTCATCTTGGTGCAGATGGTATCTTCTACGCAGAAGAGCTCCTGCTTAAATGCCCAACTCGATACGAAGAGGCCGTGCCCGAGCAGGCCGGATTATAGATAATGAAACCCTAAAGGTCTTTCGGACCTTTAGGGTTTTTACTCGAAGGAGACCTGGATGATCGCTAACTTCGGCTTCGGCGTTTTGGTTATCTCATTTTTAGTGACACTTTATAGTGTCTTCGCCGCCATATACGGTGAACGCAAGAAAATCCCTGCAATGGTGGAAAGCGCCCGGCGTGCCATGTTGCTTACCTGGCCCCTGCTTACCTTGACTGCAGGCATCCTCATTTACCTGCTTGTCAATGATTACTATCAAGTACAGTTCGTCTATGAAGTGACCAGCCGCTCGATGCCTACCTATCTCAAAGTGACCGCATGGTGGGGCGGACAGGCTGGCTCGCTCCTCTTCTGGTCATGGTTGATGTCAGCATTCGCATCACTTGTTACCCTGCGCAAGTGGGACCGCGACCGTGAGTTCCTGCCCTGGGTGATCGTCGTAGCCTGCGTCACGATGGCATTCTTCATTGGGATGAATGTCTTCTTCGAAAATCCGTTTGCACAACTGTATCAAACCTTCGCCGGGAATATCGAACCGCATACCTTCCAGCCAGCAGAAAGCGTTCCCTTTACTCCAGCAGATGGCCGTGGACTTAATCCGCTTCTTCGCCACCCAGGCATGGTTATCCATCCCCCCATGCTTTATCTCGGCTTCGTCTCTTTCGTCATCCCATATGCATTCGCGATGGCTGCATTGATCACCGGCCGCACCGACGATCGCTGGATCCGCCTGACGCGCCGGTGGACATTGTGGGCATGGCTGTTCCTGTCGTTTGGACTGGTACTTGGCGGTCGCTGGGCTTATGATGTGCTTGGCTGGGGCGGTTACTGGGGCTGGGACCCCGTGGAGATCGCGGCTTTCATGCCGTGGCTGACAGGCACCGCCTTCTTACATTCCGTGATGATTCAGGAAAAGCGTGGCATGCTCAAGCATTGGAACATGCTGCTGGTCATATTGACTTATGATCTCGTCATATTTGGCACATTCCTAACTCGTTCTGGTGTTTTATCTTCAGTTCATGCATTTGCTCAAAGCGCCATCGGTCCGTTATTCTTTGGGTTCATCGGGCTCACGCTTATTACATCTGTTGCTCTCATCATCTATCGCTGGGAGAGTTTGAAGTCAGAGACACAAATGACCTCCCTGCTTTCACGCGAAGCGTTGTTCCTGCTCAACAACCTTTTGTTTATGAGCATATTGGTGGTTTGTTTCTGGGGCGTGATCTTCCCACTGATTTCGGAACTCTTCACAGGACAAAAAGTAACAGTTGGTCCGCCATTCTATGAACGAGCAACGTCCCCGCTCTTCGCAGCATTGATGCTGCTGATGGGCATTGCTCCCCTTTCTGCATGGGGACAGTCCACCGTGAAGACGCTCGGCCGCGCGATCTGGAAGCCAATCGTCGGCGCAATCGTTGTGACCGCTGTATTATTCGCGACCTACACAAGAAATCCGGGTGCGTTGATCGGCTTCTTCCTGATTGCTCTTGTCATCCTTGTGACCCTCTATGAATACTGGCGTGGAGCGAACGCCCGCCAGAAAAGCCAGGACGAAAATATTTTCACCGCCTTCTGGAATCTGACCGGACGCAACCGTCGCCGCTATGGTGGATATATTATCCATCTCAGCATGATGTTGATGGCAGTTGGGATTCTAGGCATAGAAATTTTCCAGGTGGAGACTCAAGGCACATTGGAAGTTAATCAGCAGGTGAGTATCGGCGGATATGATGTCGTATATCAGGATATTGCCCAATTCCAGGGGCCTGATGGGCGCGAAGTGACCCGCGCAGTCCTTAGTGTATACAAAGGCGGTGAATATCTCGGAGAGCTCAACCCGCGCATTGATTACTACTATGACGCGCAGCAGACCATGACCATCCCTGGCCAGCGCTCAACACTTAGAGATGATCTCTATATCCTGCTTGTGGATTGGGAGCCTGTGGCTGCGACTGGCGCGACATTCAAAATCTTTGTCAATCCACTGGTCAACTGGCTGTGGCTTGGAAGTCTGCTGTTCCTGGTTGGTGTGGTCATCGCGGCCTGGCCGGAAAAAGAGGTCGAACGTATCGCTGTACGCTCAAAAGCACCTGTCCAGCAACAAACCAGCGCAGCAGATTAGTTCAGGGTAGTTGGTAAAGAGCACACATGAAAGCAACCTCCGATAGAAAAACATGGCAAATTACTGATTACATAGTATTGATTGTTCTCTCCACCGCCTTCACATTCTTCACAAAGACCGTTGCATTGGCTCAAGGCCCCACTCCCACTGATGACGAAGTTAACCGTATCGCCAAGCAGTTATATTGCCCGGTCTGTGAAAGTACACCTCTTGATGTATGTCCCACGGAAGCGTGCCGCCAATGGCGTGATGTGATCCGCACCATGCTGGCAGAAGGCAAAAGCGAAGAAGAAATCAAACAATATTTCGTTCAACAATACGGCGCGCGTGTGCTGGCGGAGCCGCCAAATCGGCTTGTCTCTTATCTTGTCCCGGCGGTTGCCATTCTTCTGGGCGCGTTTATGCTCTTCCGAGGTTTTCGGATGTGGATGAAGCCCTCCAAAACGGAATCAAGCTTGGAGGGCGCAACGCGAGAGGCCAAGCCTGTCCAGGATCCGTATATTGCCAAGCTGGAAGAAGAGCTGAAGAAACAGAAATAAAAATCTTGCAACGGTGCAGAGCCTTCGCAAGGTTTTTGGAGCATGTCATGACTGAATCAACAATCTCCGCGCCCCGCCGCGGTGTACCCATCTGGGTGCAAATCATCATCTGGGTATTTTTAGTTGGCTTGCTTGCCATCGTTGCCATGGGACTCAATCGCGCCCAACAGGGCACGGTCCAACCCGGGCAAGTCATTGAAAATTTCACTCTGCCTTTATATAGTAGTTATGAGTTGGATGGCAAAAGCGAAATAAACATACAAGAGCTGCGCGGCAAAGTAGTCGTTATCAACTTCTGGGCTTCGTGGTGTAAGCCGTGCGAACAGGAAGCCGCCGAACTGCAAGCCGCGTGGAAGGAATATGAAGCCACTGGGCAAGTTGTCTTCCTCGGTGTGGATTACGTGGATACTGAGCCTGAAGCGCGTGTGTATCTCAAGAAATTTGGTATCACGTACGCAAATGGGCCTGACCTTGCCACACGCATCTCGCAATACTTCCGCATCAAAGGGGTGCCTGAAACATACTTTATAGACCAGAACGGAGTCCTGCAATATGTACAGGTTGGCCCGTTCACGTCCATTGACCAGATCCGCGCACAAATAGACCCATTGCTCAAATAGAAGGTTGAATGGAACTTACCGCCATTTTCTTTTCCCTTGCAGTGCTCATTCTCGTCGGCATGTTTCTCTATGCTCCCTTTACACAACAACGCGCCCGCCGCGTCACTGAAGAGGAACATGAACTTTCTGCACTCATGGCAGAACGTGATCGTGTGATCAACTCCTTGCAGGAGCTCGATTTCGATTTCAACTTAGGAAAGATTCCTGAAGAGGATTACCCAACGCAACGTGCCAGCCTCCTTCAAAAGGGTGCAGATATTTTGCGGAAAATTGATTCGCTTGCCTCTCCTTCGCCAAGTGCAAGAGGGGCCAGGGGTGATGAGCAGGATACCGAAGCGCGTCTTGAAAAAGCCATTGCCGCACGCCGCGCAGATGGATCCACCGCGAAGTCTGAGATTAGTGACGATGATCTTGAATCGTTGATCGCCTCGCGTCGCAAAGGCCGTAAAGACAGATCCGCTGGCTTCTGCCCGAAATGCGGCAAGCCTGTCATGGTGACAGATCGATTTTGTCCAGCGTGTGGGAAATCATTATCGTAATACACAGGACTCTCATGAAATTCCGCTTTGCAATTATCATTGCACTTGCCTCGCTCGTATTTTTTCTTTCAGCTTGTAACTTCACACTCGCCGAAGATATTACTCCCCCTCCAAACTATATCCCGCCGACGTCCGTGCCGACCCTAGGGCCGCTATATCCTGCACAGGCACCAAGCACTGAAAACGGCGCGGCGATCTACGTTGAAAAGTGCGCTCCATGCCATGGCGAAACAGGCCTGGGCGATGGCGAGCAAGGCATTCAGCTCGGCGTCACCGTCCCCGCATTTGGGTTGCCAGAGATCGCGCGTCCGGCTTCGCTTGCGCAGTGGTATACAACGGTCACGCGCGGCAACATGGAGCGCTTCATGCCTCCGTTTGCCAGTCTTAGTGATCAGGAGCGTTGGGATGTTGTTGCCTATGCGATGACATTTCATACATCACAGGCCGAGATCGAAAAAGGCAAACAACTTTTTGAAAAGAACTGTGCAGATTGCTCAACAGATTTTTTCAAAGATCAATCGAAGATGTCAGCTTTGAGTGAAGTGGAACTGGCGCGTATTATCAAACAGGGCAATGAAGAAGTCACGGCATTCGGCACTAATTTAGGCGATGATGAAGTGTGGGCAGTCGCTGCCTACGTGCGGACTCTCTCCTTCGACACTGCTCCCGTTGCATCAGCTTCTACGCCGCTTCCTACAGCCGAGCCTACCACCGTTGCTGAGACCGCTGTCACATCTGACGCGGGAACACCACCAGCGGAGGGAACGCTGGTTGGAACTGAGCAGGTCGCGGCTACAGGCGAAGCGACCGCCGTTGCTCAAGCAGGAGTCGGCAGCGTCAGCGGATCCGTTGAGAACAAAACAGGCGCAGATTTGCCATCGGATCTGAAAGTCACGCTGCGCGGCTACGATCATGGCGCTGATCCAAGTACCGGTCCACAGGAAGTGCTGACCTTGGAAGGCATATTGAACGAGAACGGCAGATTCGAATTCGATCATGTTGAGATGCCGATAAGCCGCATTTTCATTGCGGAACTAACCTTTGAGGGGATGGATTTGCATTCGGACTTTGCCATTGTGAAAGAGGGCGATACCAGTGTGAGCCTGCCACCCATTATGCTCTATGACAAAACGGATGATACCTCCAAGCTGGTAATCGATGAGGCACGTGTCTTCTTCGAATATGGAACTGATAATGTCCAGGTCTTCAATGTATATTCCTTCCGCAACCCAGGCGATGAGATCATTGTTGTGAAGCTGAATAAAAACAGTGAGATCCCATTCATCAAATCGCCTGAAGGCTCATCCGGGTTTGGTTATGAACCCATGCAGGATAGTGAAAGTTTCGTTCAAACTGAAAATGGCTTTGCGATACCACCCAGCGAGGGTTCTTATAGCCTGGTTGCTTTCGCGTCGCTGCCTAAGGCAAAAGAATTGGAATTTTCCCAGGAATTTGTTTTGCCCATTACCACTGTGACAGTCTTCCTGCCGGAAGGTGTAACCGCCAAAAATGCGGAGGAACTGACCGATCTCGGTCTGCAGCCAATCCAGAACTTTAATTTCCAGATATACGAGCTGGCTAATGTCAGCGCGGGTGATAAGGTTGCCTTCACTGTTTCAGGCACGCCCAAGGAAGCGGGAACGGCTTCAACACCTGAAACTACCAATTCGAACAAGAATCTTCTGATTGGCGCTGGTGCGTTGGGTATTGCACTCGTCCTTGCAGGTGCCTGGATGTACCTACGCGACCGCAAACCCGTGGGCGAGGAAGCTGACGTAGAAGATGTAGAAGATGTGAACGATGAATTCGAATCTTCTGAAGATGTGATGGACGCGATCATTGCGTTGGACGATTTGCACCGCACCAGGAAAATCTCCGATGAGGCCTACCAGAAGCGCCGAGCGGAGTTGAAGGAAATCTTGAAGGGAAAGATGTAACAAAACATTCGCGTCGAGCGGAGGCGCCATAGCGCCAAAGTCGAGACGCCTGCATGAAAGGAAATGCATTGCAAAAAGGGCGCCTCGACTACGTGCCTTGGCTTTCACTCGACACTCTGCTCAGCGCAATAAAAAACGTATGATCACCGTCAAAAAGCTCGTCAAACGATTCGGATTAAAGACCGTCCTGCGCGGCGTGGACTTTGAAGTTCAGCCGGGCGAGTTCGTCGCGTTGCTCGGTCCGAACGGCGCGGGGAAGACAACGTTTCTGAGAATCCTTGCATCATTATCGCGGCCATCCGTAGGCGAGGTTAAGATTGCAGGATACAAGCTTCCAGGTGAGGCCGCGCAAGTCCGCGCTCGACTGGGCGTGGTCTCGCATTTGCCCTTACTTTACGGCGACCTGACGGCTGAGGAAAACCTGCGGTTCTATGCGCGGATGTATAACATTCCCAATCATGAATTACGGGTCACGGAAGTTCTGGAAATGGTGGGGCTTGAAGCAAGGCGGCGTGATCTGGTAAGGACTTTTTCGCGCGGTATGCAGCAGAGACTCGCCATCGGGCGCGCGGTTCTCCACGACCCAGATGTAGTGCTCTTCGATGAACCTTATACGGGACTGGATCAGGATGCTTCCTCCATGCTGGACGATGTGCTGAAGACCGTTGCTGCGAAGGGACGGACGGTCGTGATGACATCCCATGACCTTGCGCGCGCCGAAGACCTGGCTACAAGATTCGATATCCTTTCACGAGGCGTTATTTCCGCATCGGCTTCGCGCAGGGAACTCAGGAAAACCAATCTTTTATCTTTCTACAGGCAGGCACTGGTGGGTTAATATGGTCAACAAAGTAACTGGAATGAAACCGATAACCACCAGTCGCAGCCAGCCATCCGGCAATTTCACCAAAGCTGTCACCGCCGTTGTGTGGAAGGACCTGCGTGCAGAATTCCGTTCGCGCGAACTGTTCTCCGCAATGCTGGTCTTTTCACTGCTGATCATCCTCATCTTCAACTTTGCCCTCGAACTGGATATCAAAACACGTCAGTCCGTAACCGCCGGTGTGCTTTGGGCAACTTTTGCCTTTGCAGGGACGCTCGGCCTCAATCGCTCGATGGCAATCGAAAAGGACCGCGGCTGTCTGGATGGTTTGCTACTTGCACCGGTAGACCGTTCCGCCATCTATTTTGGTAAGGTCATTAGCAATCTGGCGTTCATGCTGATCGTTGAAATCATCGTCCTGCCGGTCTACAGCGTTCTCTACAACGTCAATCTATTCATACCCGGATTATTGCTGGTGATCCTGCTTGGCTCGATCGGTTACGTCGCCGTGGGCACATTGCTTGCAGCCATGTCCGTGCAGACGCGGACGCGTGACATCCTGCTCCCCATTTTGCTCTTTCCGGTCGTGATCCCTGTTTTGCTGGCGGCGGTCAAGGCCAGTGGAGGGTTCCTCAGCGGGGCAGATTTGGCCGACATTCTCCTGCCGATCAATCTTCTGATCGCCTATGATATTATTTTTATTGCCTTAGCTTTTATGGTGTTTGATAATGTTGTGGAAGAATAGATTCCCCCTCACCCCGACCCTCTCCCTTTGGGAGAGGGAGCTTTATAGGAGTCTCTATGCAACCTAAACCTTTAGCGCTAAAGATTCTCGATTTTGTTTCTATAATTGTGCTCGTCATTTCAGCCTATCTTGCCCTTGTGTTTGCCCCGACCGAACTTGTGATGGGAGATGTACAGCGCGTGTTTTACTTCCACATTGGCACCGCGTGGACCGCCCTGCTTGGCTTCATCCTTGCCGCAGTATTCAGCGTGATCTATCTCATCACAAAAGACCTGAAATGGGATCGACTCCAGGTTGCGGCAATCGAAGTGAGCCTGGTATTCTTTTTAATCACCATCGTGCTTGGCTCCATTTGGGCTCGTCCTGCCTGGAACACATGGTGGACGTGGGATCCGCGTCTCACCACCGCCGCGATCACAGAGTTGATCTACGTCGCCTACTTTATGCTCCGCCAGGGAATTGACGATCCGGACCGTCGGGCACGTTTTGGCGCGGTATACGCGCTCATTGGCGGCCTCAGTGCACCTATCACATTCTTCGCCATCCGCTTGTTCCGCACCATCCATCCAGTCGTGATCAGCGGATCTAACCCGGAAGCCGAGGGAAGCTTCAGCATGACCCCCGATATGCGGGTTGCCTTTTTCTTCGCGCTGTTCGCATTCACGATCATCTTCATCGACCTGTTCTGGAATCGCATTCGCCTTGGCAATTTGCAGGATACGGTTGAGCAACTCAAACTGAAAGTTACCATGTAAACGGAGATTGATATGTTTTTCCAGGAACCCACCCCCGATACCTCAGGCTACATGATAGCTGGTTATGCGATCGCATTCATTGTGATGGGACTTTATGTGTTCAGCCTGTATCTCCGCAGCCGCAACCTGCGTCAGGATATGTCAATGCTTGAAGAGATGGAAAATTCGGCTTCCAAAGCTCAAGCAAGTTCAGAACGCCAACGCCAGAAAGGCCTAGCGAAACCTGCAGCCAGGAAATCAACCAGAACTGTAACCAAAAGGTCGAAGAAAAAATAGCCATAATGAAAGGGAGTCCGCTATAATGGAAGCGGACTCTTTTTTTTTATGATCAGGGACAACCGGACTCAGCTTCAGTGGAGGACTCGGCTACTACTGCTGAGCCTGCTTCTCGCCTGCGCGGGAAGCGCTTTCGCGTCCAGCTCACGAGCTCGTGCTGCTCCAGATTATCAGCCGCCAGGCCCAGACCGTTTCTCCGTCACCGTGGTTGATTACACCAAGTATATTTGGTGGATGATTCGCTGGGGGAAAGAGGATGTTGTCTGCAAGATTGTTGTTGGGCATGAGGGCATGCCAACCCCAGGGGATGTGTTTGTAGATTGTGGGGAAGAGATTTACGATAAATGGGTAAACCAGAAACCTTGCACCGAACCCAATGTGAAGGATTGCCAAGGGTTTTTTGTTGTTCTGGTGGATAGCAAGCCCGCCCAAAAAGAAATTTCCACGATGCTTCCGCCACCGACCGTGCAGGTGACGCTGGAAAATTGCAACCCGGTTTATACATCCTCCACAAGTATTTGTGAATTTGAACCTGTTTTGGTTTTAACGGGTATAGAGCCATTAACCGACTATCAAATTATCGGAATTGAGGGACTATATGCAGGACAACCTTTCAATTGTGATGCAGTCTGCCGGTTAAAGCTGCCTGTCACAGGAGAGCAAGGTATCACCATCCAATTCTGGGCATATTCGAGTTATGGCGACAGCAGTGAAATCTTTGATGCACTGGTCCGTGTCGCTGTAGCCGATACAGGGGACC
>DASWKT010000124.1:0-5671 GCA_036396515.1 Anaerolineales bacterium
CTGAAACTTGATGACATGGTCTATTTTGCCGGCGCAGCAGAGGAACATTTTATTTCGTATGTCACCCCCGATGACAGGCTGGCTGGCTTCGTTCGGCTTTCCCTGCCCGGCAAAGATTCTCCTCAAACAGGCATGTCCGATTTGGATAAGGCCGCGCTGATCCGTGAAGTGCATGTTTATGGGCAGTCTCTCCCTGTCGGTGCCGAAAAAGAGGGCGCAGCGCAACACACAGGATTGGGAACGCGCCTGCTCGAAAAGGCAGAGTCCGTTGCGAAGGCAAACGGATTTAAGCGGATGGCTGTCATTTCGGCTGTGGGTACGCGGGGATATTATCTGGAACGCGGTTTTGAACGGGGAGAATTTTATCTCACCAAAACGCTCGTTTAGCGGAATCAACTTTCGGCAGCGCGTGATGCGGGATTTCATCCGTGATTAATGAATTAGAGTTATGTTAATCATCCAATCGGATGCTTGACTAGCATACGGCGCGGTGTAACAATACTATGATGGACTACAAAGATTACTACAAGATCCTGGGTGTAGAACGCAAGGCCAGCGAAGCTGAGATACGCAAGGCATATCGTAAGCTTGCGATGCAATATCATCCGGACCGCAACCCGGAGGATAAACAGGCTGAGGAACGTTTTAAGGAAATCAACGAAGCCTATCAGGTGCTCAGCGATCCCCAAAAACGCGCCCATTACGACAGGCTTGGAAGTGACTACTCAAACTGGCAAAGACGCGGCGCGCCCGGAGACTTCAACTGGGACCAATACGGTGGTTTCCCCGGCGGCACGCGGGTTAGTCCTGATGAGATGCAGGATATATTCTCAGATTTCTTCCGCACCATCTTTGGCATAAGAGGCGAAGAGCCCGGGTCAAGACATTCACAGGCACAAGGATATCAACAGGAGCTGGAAATCAGCTTGGACGAGGCTTATAAAGGCACGACCCGTGTGCTCCAAAGTAATGGAAAACAAAAACAAGTCCGGATCCCTGCCGGTGTTCGTACAGGTTCAAAAGTACGCGTTGCAGGTGCCGGGCCAAACGGACTCGATCTGTATTTAATCGTTGATGTGAAGGATGACAAACGGTTTGAACGACGCGGCGACGACCTGCATACGACAGCAACGGTCAGCGTCTTCACTGCCATTCTTGGCGGCGAAGCGGATGTGGAGACTCTAAACGGCAAAGTCAAGCTGAACATCCCCGCCGGCACGCAGCCCGAACAGGTCTTCCGCTTAAGCGGACGCGGCATGCCACATCTTAAGAACATAAATGAAAAAGGCGATCTTTACGTGCGCTTGAAAGTGCAAATCCCCAAATATCTTTCTGCCAAACAACGCGAATTGTTGGATGAAGCCTCACGGCTTAAGTTTTAGGAAGGAAAAAATGAAACGTGTTATCGTAGTTTTATCAGTCTTGATGATTTCGATGCTTGCCTGCCAGATGAGCGGCCTCACGCCGCTTTCCCAGCCGACACCTGTTCTACATACCCAAACGAACCCTCCCGTCCTGCCCACTCAGGTTGACCCCGCTGAACAGGATAGCGCGCTTGAAGCACTTTATCAGCAGGTGCTCCCTGGTGTTGTTTCCATTCGTGCAGGGTCCAGCCTTGGGTCAGGGTTTGTATTTGACAGCGAGGGTCATGTCATTACCAACCAGCATGTCGTTGAGGGCTCAAGCGAAGTGGAGGTTGACTTTGCATCTGGCTTTAAAGCACATGGCACTGTCGTCGGTTCCGATGTAGATGCAGATGTGGCGGTAATCCAAGTGGATGCGCCTGCTGAGGAGATCCACCCGCTGGCAATCGGCGATTCGAGCACCCTTGGTGTAGGAGAGCAAGTTGTTGCCATTGGCAATCCCTTTGGGCTGAATGGCACAATGACCCTGGGTATTGTCTCTGGTCTGGGACGAACCCAGGTTGCCAGCGTTTCTCCGGAAGGAGGTCATTTCAGCACTGCTGATATCATCCAGACCGATGCAGCGATCAATCCGGGAAATTCGGGTGGTCCGCTTTTCAATTTGGATGGTGAAGTGGTCGGGATCAATCAATCGATAAGGACGGATAGTTTTAATGGGACGACGGGCAATGCTGTGAATTCAGGTGTGGGATTCTCCATCTCGATCAACCTGGTGAAGCGTATCGTTCCCATTCTGATTCGCGATGGAAAATACGAATACCCTTACCTGGGCATTTCTTCTGGCAGTGACCTGGGCCTTGCAGAAATTGAGGCGCTTGGCTTGAATACTTATACGGGCGCATATGTCATAAGCGTAACTCCGGGAGGACCAGCCGATCAAGCCGGCATCCGGGCCGGAGATACACCCACTAGCATCCCAAATCTGAATGCAGGGGGCGATATTATCGTTGCTTTTGATGGACAGCCTGTTGACACTTTTGATCAGTTACTCAGTTATCTTACTTTAACCAAATCGCCCGGCGATACGGCAGTGCTGACCGTACTGCGTAACGATCAGCCTATGGATATCACTGTCACATTGGGCGAGCGCCCTTAGGACGACCACTCTACAAAAAATCAGACGGCAGTTTCACTGCCGTCTGATTGCATTACCCAAAACGTTCTTCGCGCCATACATCCGCCCGGTTGTGATAACCAGCCTGCTCCCAGAAGCCGCGACGGTCACGCGTCATAAATTCCAGGGAACGAAGCCACTTTGCGCCCTTCCAAAGATAAGGAGTTTCCAGGTTCGTGCGGCCCGGGATAAACCCTACTACGCCACGCAATGGATAACCGTGGTCAGGTGAGATTGGCTCGCCGTTGAAATGTGTCGCCAGCAGAAAGTTATCTTGTAATACAACGTCCAGCGGAAGATTAACGGTAAACCCATATTCGGCGTGTTGCATCATATGAGTGGAATCAGGCTTGATGTTGAAAAGACCAGCTTCCACCATCGTCTTGACCGAGACACCTTCCCACACGGCATCGAACTTGCTCCAGCGTGTCACACAGTGGATGTCCATCTGAATTTTGGTGCGCGGCAGCTGGTTGAATTCATTCCACGTCCAGCGCTTTTCTTCCTCCACCTGGCCCCAAACGCGAAAATCCCATGTGGCAGGATTAAAGTGCGGCACAGGACCGTAATGCAAGACCGGAAATTTCAACGTGAGCGCCTGCCCAGGCGGAAGACGTCCTTCCCTTCGAACACGTTCCTCCTCCTTGCGGCGATCGGGACCCTCAAATGATGAAAACATAGAAATCTCCTCTCCAAAATTATATCAATAACAATACAAAGTAGACTCAGTAGCCACAACTTTTGTTACATTTACTTTATTAGAAATTTATTGGACAAATCTTCATATTTATGGTTCAGGACTGGAATTTTGTGCCCTTTGTCTCAACCGCTGCTCTGGACAATCGAAACGGTTTATAATACTATTAGAAGTGGGTTCATTTTTTATGCCATTTCGTAACCTTTGTGCATTTATTGACGTCTTTTCCGTGGCGGAGAAAGGTAGTAGCGAGAACCTATGATGAAGGAAGGAGTCGCTCTACTGAAGGCCGCTCAGAAGCTTGACGAAGAAGCGCTTACCGCCATCTTCGATCAGTTCGCGCCCGCTATTTATAAATACACCCTGCGGCTGTGTCACGATCCGATTGTGGCAGATAATATTGTAGGTGACGTATTTGCGCAGCTTCTGGAACAATTCGCAGCGGGTAAAGGTCCGCGCACAAATCTTCGATCATACCTTTATCAAACTGCCTATCATCTTGTGGTTGACCGTTCACGCGATAGCCAGCACAATGCTCCGCTGGAGGTTGCCGTAGGCACCTACGAGAAAGGACAGTTCCAACCTACTCAATCTCAGATTGAGGAGCGCGTGATGATGGAGGCGCTCATTACAGCGATGAATACAGAATTGACAGAGGACCAGCGTCATGTGATCATCCTGCGTTTTCTGGAGGATTTCAGCCTGAAAGAGACCGCTGAAATCATTGGCAAAGAGGTGAACAACATAAAGGTCATCCAGAACCGCGGGATTGCCAAATTGAGAAAGGTCCTCGGTCTCCAACTTGGAGAGAGCTGGTGAAGCCTCGTGATGAAAGATAATGGCAATCATTTCGGTGAGACGAAACAGCCGTCACAAGCAGCTAAAGATCCGAAGGATACGAAGGTTCCCAAGAATCAGTGAAGTTGAATGACAAAAAACGCAAGGCAGTCCCTTGCGTTTTTCATTTCAGGCAGTGAAATCTATTTATATTTTACTAACATTCCCGTGCTACGATTGCACTGATCTACAGGAGTGGATAATGGTGTGGGCTTGCCACACACTTGCCTGATTTGCTCACCTGCACTTGCCGCTGCGCGGCTAAGCGCATGCGCCAGTGTAGCAAATCACGGGCAGTGCCAGGGGAGCACACAGAGAAAGCAGAGAGTTTTGCTTTGTATTTTCTCAGAAAGCTCGGTGATCTCTGTGGCGGAGATAGTCTTAGCCCATCTTTTTAGCCACTTCCTGATCTGCTAATCCCAATCAGAGATTTGCAGGAGAAGCAGTATAATCTTCACCCCAAAAGGTAAAAATGCTGAAAAACTTTGTAAAAATATTCGGGGGAGACCCCAATCGAAAAACAATTGAACAATTAAGCGGGATCGCCGAGAAGATCAATTCTCTTGAGAGTCAATTTGAGAAGTTGAACGATGAAGCCTTACGCGGCAAGACCGATGAGTTCAAGCATCGGATTATCCAGCTCACCGGCAACATCGAGGGCCTGGACGAAAAGGAGCAGTTCAAGGCCGAGCAGGAGGCATTGGAAGAGATTCTGCCTGAAGTGTTCGCGGCCGTCCGCGAAGCATCCAAACGGACGATTGGTTTGCGCCATTTCGATGTCCAGTTGATCGGGGGAGTCGCATTGCATCGCGGCTCTATTGCCGAGATGCGTACCGGAGAGGGGAAGACGCTGGTCGCAACACTGCCAATCTATCTCAACGCGTTACTTGGGAAGGGAGTCCATCTCATCACGGTGAACGATTACCTTGCCCGCCGCGACGCGCGCTGGATGGCGCCCATTTTTCACATGCTTGGGCTGTCCATCGGAGTCTTGCAAATGGCGGCTGTCACCGAGAACGGCAAGAAAGCATTTATTGTCGATTTTGAACGCGAGTCCCCGCACGAGGATCAGAACGCTTTACATATGGTGGATCGTCGTTTGGCATATGAAGCCGATGTCACCTACGGTACAAACTCAGAGTTTGGTTTTGACTATCTGCGTGATAACATGACCATGCGCTTGAGTGACCGTGTGCAGCGCGGACATCATTACGCAATCGTCGATGAAGTGGACAATGTGCTGATTGACGAAGCGCGCACGCCGCTTATTATCTCCGGACCTGCCTCGGGAGACCTGGAATGGTATGGCAAGATGGCGCAAATCGTCCGCCAACTGAAGCCGGAAGACTACGAGATCAATGAGAAGGATCGAAACGTCTCAATTACAGAAGTGGGGCTGGCGCGCGTTGAACAAATGTTGAACCAGCCGTTAATGGATCCAGACCGCCCGGAAGATGTAACCCCCGAACAGGCGCGGCTCCGGGGCTACCTGGAACAGGCACTGCGGGCACAGTACCTCTTCAGACGCAATAAGGAATACCTTGTCCAGGCAGGCAAGGTTGTGATCGTGGACGAGTTCACGGGACGTCTCATGCCAGG